>JBCCQC010000750.1:0-2701 GCA_039024535.1 Chloroflexota bacterium | reverse complement strand
CGCTGCGATGGATGGGTACGCCGGCGTTAGATTGTGCGTCGTACCACGTCCACACGATAGTTTCGTCTGCATGGGCGCTTTCTGCATCGGCGCTGAGGAAATTGTGGGCAATGAGTGTGGATTTGCCGGTGTGGTCAATGGTGAGGTAGTTGGGGCCATAGCTGCTGAGGGCCAGCGGGGAGATGTACATCCCGGTGAGGTACTGGATGTGGCGCGGGTTGGTAATCACAAGGTAGTCAGCGGGGGTATGTTCGATGAGGTGCTGGCGGCGGGCTGTGCAGCCTGCGGCGGTGAGTGTGAGCATGGGTGTTTTCCTCTATGAGTGACAGTTTTCCGGATTTTAACCCGGAATGCACTGTATTCCCGGATGATTCATTACACACGCCTTACCACTGTCGCCAGCCGTCGGTGTAGTAACGCTGCAATAGCGGGTTGTTGAGCGTGTTGACGGGTGTTTCTATGTAGGCGGTGTCGGGGTCGAATAGGGTGGCCTGTTGCAGCAGTTCTGCGTTCAGCCAGCGCATGTCGATGTCGTCGTCAAGGCGCAGGTCTGGTTGGCGTACCGGGGATGCGAGTACAAAACCCCACTCTCCGAAGGATGGGACATGTGTTTTTAGCGGAACAGTTTCAAAGCCGCTGGCTTCTATGGTGCTGGCAATCATCCAGAAGGCCTCGCGAACGAAGTAGGGTGAGGTGGCCTGTGTGACAAACACGCCATCGGGCGTCATGCGCTGGTGCAGCAGCCGGTAAAATGAGGTGCTGTAGAGGCGGGCAAGGGATTCGTTATTCGGGTCGGGCAGGTCGATAATTACGGCTGTGTGCAGTGTGCTGGTTTCTTCCAGATAGCGGTAGGCGTCTTCGTTGAGGACGGTTACGCGCGGGTCGTCCAGGGCGCCCTCGTTGACCTGCAACATCATGGGGTTGGTGCGTGCGAAGACTGTCATGGCCGGGTCGAGATCCACAATGGTGATCTGCTGCACATCGTTGTATTTGAGCAGTTCACGAGCTACGAGGCCATCGCCGCCGCCGAGTACCAGTACGTTTTCGCGGTGGCGGGCGGCGGCCATCAGCGGGTGGACGAGTGTTTCGTGGTAGCGGTATTCGTCGCGGCTGCTGAACTGTAAATTGCCCTCCAGAAACAGCCGGATGTCGTCGCCCACGCCGCGTGTGAGCACAATGCGCTGGTAGGTGCTCTGTTCGCGGAAGACAATGATGTCGTCGTAGAGGCGGCGCTCCAGCAGGTTGACGATATTGGCGCTGGCAACTGCGCCAGTAAACATAATGGTGCCAACTGCGCCCACACTGATCCACAGGCGGCGCGTCCAGCGTGTGGAGAGGCGGTATGAAAACAGACTGAGGGCAAGCGCGGCAGCCGCGACATTAAACAGGCCCATCAGAAACGCGGTGAGGGTGACGCCAAGCACTGGCAGCAGGATAATGGGGAATGCGAGCGACGCCAGCAGTGCGCCGAGATAGTCCACGCTGAGAATATCGGCAAGGGCTTTGCCGAGGTGAGCACGGTTGGCGACAATGCGGGTGAGCAGGGGGATTTCCAGACCAATGCAGATACCGACGGACATAATCACGGCGATCATGGCGGGGTAGTAAAACTGCCCGACGAGGCTGAACACGGCATAGAGAATAATGGCGCTGAGGCCGCCAAACAGCCCGGTGAGCAGTTCCACGATGATGAAGTAGCGCAGTTCGTTGCCTTTGATGACCCGTGAAATCAACGACCCGATGCCCATCGCAAACAGAAAAAAGCCGATGGTAAACGAGAACTGTGTGACGCTATCGCCCAGCAGGTAGCTGGAGAGTGTGCCGATAATCAGTTCGTAGGTGAGTGCGCAGATGGAAATAATCAGTACAGAAGTGAGCAGGGTGGCGCGTTCGCGTGGTGTGACCTGTGCCTGTTCCGTGGTGGGGAAGTCGAAAAGTGTATCAGTCTGTGTGGTCATTGTTAGTTAACGATTGCGGGTTATGAGGTTGCATGTGGTGAGGGGCTGATGTGTTTCATGCTGGTGTGTTTGCAGCCCCTTAAAAGTGGATAGGATGCTTACTTACCGCCCCCGCCGGGGCCTCCGCCGATGATCCAGATGCCGCCACTGCTGCCAGAGCGTGCGGATGTTTGCGTGTTGGCGGTGGAAAGGCCATAGCCCCGGTAGCTGGCGAGGGCCGCGCTGCCAAGCAGGGAAGACAGAATGATAACGCTGATGACTGCGAGAATTATTTTGCTCATGGTACTGACTCCTGTATGAGTTTACTTGCTGGGTGCGATGAAATAGATGATGGCACCGATAATGCCGATGATAACTCCGTAGACGACGAACCACTGTGCGGCCCATGCGTTGCGCCGGATGGTGATTTCGGCTTCCATGCTGCCGTCAAACGTGCTGCCCTGATCCATTTGCAGTTTAAGCTGGTGGGTGCCGGTCATCAATGGGACGAACATGCCGTTGCCCTGGTAGCTGGTATCCGTCCATGCGCCTTCGTCATCGAAGCCGGTTTCGTGCCAGAAAGATTGGGTAAACAGGTAAGATTCTGTACGGATTTCGTCCGGGGCTATCATGCTCACGTCAACGTCCATGAAGGTGTTGGTGGGCAGGCTACCGCGCAGGCGCATGTTCACCACGGCGGGGCGTCCGGGCTGGTTGAAGTCCACGTTAAGGAATTCGGCACTTTCGCGGATCGGGATCACGGT
>JBCCQC010000749.1:0-2701 GCA_039024535.1 Chloroflexota bacterium | reverse complement strand
CGCTGAAGTTGGCATCAATGTGACGTTGCAGCCCGGTGAACTTCAGGTTTCGCTGGAAGAATACCGCAACGGTGACCAGGGCTTTGCTTACTGGTTCTGGGGGCCAGATATTCTCGATCCGCTGGACGTGCTGTCCTTCCTGCCGGGTGGTAAGGTAGCGACCGAGCGCACCAACTGGGATCCAGAGATGGTTGAAGATGAAGAACTGCTCTCCCTGATTGAAGCAGCATCTGTAGAAACCGACCCGGACGCCCGCGTGGAACTGTTCGCGGCCCTTCAGGATAAACTCCAGCAGAGCGGCCCATTCGCACCGTTTAACGTACCGGCACTTCAGACAGCGTACCTGTCCGACATTGAGGGTTATTTCTATCACCCGCAGTGGACACTGGACGTAGCTATTCTGAGCCGCGCTGAGTAATCGAACACACCTGTAGGGGCATGGCATACTATGCCCCTACTATTCCCCATTATCGGTAGACAGATTGCTTCCCTATGGCATTTGGTCAATACATATTCCGCCGCCTGCTTATCACCATCCCGCTGCTCGTCGGCATCACACTCGTTGCGTTCGTTATCGCCAACGCCGTCCCCGCAGACCCGGTAACGGCCAGCCTGCCACAGAGTGCCCTCAACAACGAAGAACTGGTGCAGGCCTTCCGCGAAAAGTGGGGCCTCGATAGACCGCTGCACATGCAATACTTCACTTATGTGGGCAATCTGGTACAGGGAGATATGGGCACATCCATTAAAACCGGGCGCCCTGTAACAGAGGACATCGCGCAGTTCTTACCGGCAACAATGGAACTGGCAACCTACAGCATCATCATCGGGCTGATGCTTGGCGTGACTTTCGGCGTGATTTCTGCCGTATGGCGCGACACCCCCGCTGATTATCTTGTGCGCACATTTGCGCTGGTCGGCGTGAGCTTCCCGGTATTTCTGCTGGCACTGGTGGGGCTTTCTGTGTTTTACGCGCAGCTGGGATGGGTTTCCGGGCCGGGGCGTCTTGGCTTCCGCACGGACGACCCGACGCACATTACCGGCTGGTTCACTGTGGATGCACTGCTGACAGGCGATTTTGAGACATTCCGCGAGGCATTCTCACACATTATTCTGCCGAGCATTATTCTGGGCAGTTTTGTTTCTGGCACGATTGCCCGCGTCACGCGCTCATCCATGCTGGAATCAATGGGGATGGACTACATGCGCACCGCCCGCAGCAAGGGGCTTGCCGAGGGCATCGTGATTATCCGGCACGCGCTGCGCAATGCTCTCATCCCCGTAGTAACCGTCATTGGCCTCAGTTACGGCAGTTTGCTTTCCGGGGCTGTGCTTACAGAGTCTATTTTTGCGTGGCCGGGGATAGGGCGTTATATGTTCCGTGCTTCGACATCGCAGGACTTCCCGGCGATTATGGGTGTGAGTATGCTTATCGCGCTAATCTACATTTTTGTCAACTTCGTGGTAGATATGCTCTACTTCTTCATTGATCCGCGTATCAGATCGGCACAAAACTGATGAGCACTGCGATCGCGCAACTGGATACAACTCAGGCCGAAAAGCAACGGAGCGGCTGGCGCAGCGAACTGGCCGGTTTTGCCTACCAACTGCGACGCAGCCCGCTTGTTGTCGCAGGTATTGTCACCGTGGTGCTGTGGATCATCATTTCACTGCTGGCTCCCCTGCTGGCGACTACAGAACCCCTCACGCAGGATGTTGTATCGCGTTTGAATGCGCCTGGTTTTACGAAAACCATTGACGTAGACGACACTGAACAGACCTTTCGGCACTTCCTCGGCACAGATGAACTGGGCCGCGATATTTACACCCGTGTGATTTACGGTGGGCGCATCACGATCCCGGCTGGCCTTGCTGTGATTACGTTTGGTAGTCTGGTGGGTACACTCATCGGGGCGCTGTCCGGGTATATCGGTGGCATCTGGGACGACATCATCATGCGTTTTGCCGAACTGTTCCTTGCCTTCCCCACGATCATTCTCGCGCTGGCAGTATCAGCGGCACTCGGCCCGGATATTCGCAATGCAATCCTGGCGCTGGTGATTGTGTGGTGGCCGACGTATGCGCGACTGGTGCGCGGATTGGTGCTGGAGTTGAGAAATCAAGAGTACGTGGAGGCAGCGCGTGCGTCAGGCGCAAACGACTTTTATATTCTGTTCTCCGTCATCCTGCCAAACGCGATTGCCCCGGCTATTGTGCTGGCAACCCTTGACATCGGCAACGCAATTCTGACGTTTGCCGGGTTAAGTTTTCTGGGCCTCGGCGCAGAACCATCTTCGCCAGAGTGGGGGCGCATGGTCGCCATCGGCGTGGACTTTTTCAGTCAATGGTGGATGTGGCTGTTCCCCGGCCTTGCCATTGCTAGCCTCGTGATGGCGTTCAACTTCATTGGCGACGGCCTGCGGGACATTACAGACCCGCGCACCCGGAAGACATAGCCATGAACGTGCTGATTACCGGCGCAAACCGGGGGATCGGGCTGGCGTTTGTGCGGCAATATGCGGCTATGGGCGCTACGGTGTTCGCCGCCTGCCGCAACCCCGATGCCGCCACTGACCTGTGGCACCTGTGGGAAAAACACACCGAGCACCTCTACATCGTACAGATGAATGTGACTGATGCGGACTCTATCGGCGCAGCACAGGCAATCGTTTCTGCACAGACAAAGCAACTCAATCGGTTG
>JBCCQC010000748.1:0-2705 GCA_039024535.1 Chloroflexota bacterium | reverse complement strand
ATGCGACGACCTCAACCTGGAGGGGATGTACCGCGAACAACAATGCAGCAATGGCCGCGATGGGTGTGTAGCGGATGAGGCGGCGCAGGGCATAGAATACGAGTATCGCATTGACGCCGTGCAGCAGCACATTCGTCAGGTGGTAGCCGGTAGGGTCGAATTGCCACACGGCGTAATCCAGATTGTAGGATAGCAGCGTGAGCGGGATATACCCGGCGAAGTAATACTGCGTCCAGATGTCTGTGAAGGACGACAGGCTCAGCCCATCTGCCAGAAATGGGCTGACGGTCACGTAGCGGTGGTCGTCCCAGCTAAACATAAACGCGCCATCCAGTGAGCCGAGGTAGATTATGGTGGCGGTGATAAACAGCATGGCTGGCAATAGCAGCGGTTTGATGCGATCAAGTACAGGCATAGATTGATAACAGTCCACAGGATTCGATTTATCGTCATTATAGGGGCATTTGCACACGGTTCCATGCGCCGGTCTGTTACAAAATATTATGAACTGTTGTGATCCAACCTTAAGAGCAGGCTAAGAAACCCTCAAAACCGCTCGAATAACTTCAAATGGTTTAAAATGGTTGTTCATAAATTTCACGTTCTGTGATTAACTTAAAGAATTCGCTGATGCCGGGGCCGCATCGGGTAACAGGCTGGCACCCTGTTACATGCCATCTCCTCGAACTGTGCGGCCTGCATGACAACAAGGAGTATCTGCTTTGAGTGCAAAGAAAACCCCGTTTAACAACTGGAAACGGATTATGTCCTACATTGTGCGCTACCGCGTATGGGCGGCGGCGGCGCTGGTGGGCGCGGTGGCTGGTAATTTGCTGGCGGTAGCCATTCCGTGGATTATCGGTGCTGTGATTGATGAAGGCGTCCAGCGTGGTGACGCTAATTTTATGCTGCTGGCTGGCCTTGGCATGGTGGGGCTGGGGATTTTGCGCGGTGTGGCGGGTTTTTTGAGCCGCTACTTCGGGGAGAAGCTCTCGCATTATGCTGCGTTTGACCTGCGCAACCAGATGTACGATAAGGTACAGCATCTGTCGTTTACCTATCATGATAACGCGCACATCGGCACTATTGTGACCCGTGCTATCAGTGATGTGGGAGAAATCCAGCGGTATTTCGCGTTCGGGTTGATGGACAGCTTTAATGTGGGTGTGCTGGTGATTGGTTCGCTGGCGGTGATGTTTTATACCAGCCCGGTGCTAACGCTGGTGGCGCTGTTGCCGATGTTGCCGCTGGTGTTTCTGTCACGCGGGTTTGCTATGAGTGTTGACCCGATGTGGCGCACGATTATGGAGCGACAGCAAACCCTCAGCAATCACATCCAGGAAAATGCTATGGGCGCAGAGGTTGTGCGTGTTTTTGCACGGGAGCAGTATGAGCTGGATAAGTTCGATGAGACGAACGACAGATTATTCCACGATTTTATGAACCTGATTACGCGCTGGGCGACGTTTTTGCCGATCAGTGCGTTTATTGCGGCGTCTTCTACGTCGCTGGTGCTGATTGTGGGCGGGTTTATGGAAAGCCGGGGTATGGCCGGGATTACAGTGGGGACGGTGGTGGCGTTTAATGCCTACATTTTGCAGATGTCCAACCCGCTTCGCTTCCTCGGTTTTGTGATTTTGCTGACGACACAGGCGCTTTCATCGAGTGACCGCGTATTTGAAATTCTGGACGAGCCAGTGGACATCGATAGTAAGCCGGATGCGCTCAAGCTGGAAGAGGCACGCGGGGAAGTTGTTTTTGAGGATGTGACGTTCACCTACACAGGCGAGAGTAAACCTGCGCTCAAAAACATCAGCTTTACGGCGAATCCGGGCGAGGTAATCGGTATCGTCGGGTCTACCGGGTCGGGTAAGTCCAGTATCGTGAACTTGATCCCGCGCTTTTACGACGCAACAGAGGGACGTGTGCTGGTGGACGGGCATGATGTGCGTGATGTGGATGTGAACAGTTTGCGGGCTAATATTGGCAACGTCATGCAGCGGTCACTGCTGTTCAGCGCGACGATTGGCGAGAACATTGCGTTTGGTAAAACCGGGGCGTCTGAGGAGGCGATTGTTGCGGCGGCAATGGCGGCGGATGCCCACGACTTCATCATGGAGTTCGAAAATGGCTACGATACGGTTGTGGGTGAGCGTGGGGTGACGCTTTCCGGTGGGCAGCGGCAAAGAACGTCGATTGCACGGGCGCTGCTGATTAACCCGCGTATTCTGATTCTGGACGATAGCACCAGCAGTGTGGATACGCGCACCGAGAAGGCTATCCAGGAGGCGCTGGAGCACCTGATGGAGGGGCGCACGACATTTATTATTGCGCAGCGCCTGACGAGTGTAATGAAGGCCGATAAAATTCTGGTGTTGCAGGATGGTGCGATTGTAGAGCGCGGCAAACACGACGACCTGATTGCGAAAGATGGGGTTTACGCGGACATCTACAAGCTCCAGATGGAAGACCAGGACAGGGTGCGTGCAGAGGAAGCCTTTGATGGGTTGTTGAAGTTCACCGAGGAAGAAGAACGCCGCAGCACGCAGGAGTTCCGGCGGTTGGTGGATGCCATCGGCGGGGATTAGTGGAGATGCGTTATGGCAGAGAATCCATTTCCGGGTGTGAATCCGTATTTGAACAGTGTGCTGTTGCAACCGGGCGGTGGCTGGGAGATGTTCCATGCGGCGCATGTGATTCAGATT
>JBCCQC010000747.1:0-2708 GCA_039024535.1 Chloroflexota bacterium | reverse complement strand
TCGCTGCCGCACTTCAGCGTGAACCGAGTGGTTGATGGCTTCTTCCACCGTTTTTAGCTCGTCTTCTGCCAGTGTGAAATCGATTCGTTTTCCCATACTCACAGTTTACCCATCTTTTGGATAACTTTCGACTACTGGCTTAGAAAAGTTGCTGGTTGAGACCTATCCCACGCAGGCTATTGTCATCGTGATGGACAATGCGTCCTATCATCACAGTCGAAAAGTACGGGTAGCCCTCAGCTTGTTTGAGCATCGGGTTCAGATTCTGTGGTTACCGCAATACTGTCCGGAATTGAACTTGATTGAGCGATTCTGGTTGCACCTGAAGTCGACAGCTTGCGCCAACAAATTATCTGCAACTTTGAATTCGCTGCGGGATGCGGTCGGTCATTTACTGGCGTTACAACACGAGCCGATGAATTCTAAGCGGTTCGTTTTTTCCAAAGACTTTCGATAACCTACATTAGCAAAATTTTTACCATAAATTTTAATAACCTGGTAATGAAAATAAATGAGCAAAAAACATCACACTCCACTGGAACCCATCGAGATTCACTATTACTACGCCTGTAGCTGGATCATCAACCACCACGGGCTGAACCAGCTTGCCGACCTCGCCAGTATTGCGGAAGAACTGGACGTAAAACTGCGCGTGCGCCAGATGTTCACCGACCAGTACGGCTATCTGATTTACCCGTTCACTATCAAAGTGCCGGACGAGGCCACACTACAGACGTTTATGCAGCGCGTGGCGGCAGGTGTGGGCATGGAAGAATGGTACATCGTGAATATGGCCTACTACGATAAGGGCGTGGACTTCGTGGCGAACTACCGCACGGTGCTATCGCAGATGCCGCTGTGGGAGCAAAACATGCGCAAATACGCTGACCACAACGCCCAACTCTACGAACAGCACAAATCCGCGCCACCGGAGGAAGCCGAGTAATTTATAGCTCCCGGTAAAGTAGCTTCGTAACGCGGATTACGGTAAAGTGCGAAAAAATCGTACAGACTGTAAGGTGATGATTTTACTCACACACTCAAAGGGAGATTTCATGCATACCTATTTCATCGGAGCCATTGCCCTGCTGATGACTGTTCTGGTTGCCAGCACCGCCACTGCCCAGGACAGCACCGTTAGTAGCAACGGCGAGGGGCTGGTATTCGTCGCCAGCCAGTTCGACGCGGAAGAAACGACAGAGAATATCACCGCGCTGCTGGAAGCCAACGAAAATATTACACTGCTCGGCGTGGTGGATCACGCTGCGGCTGCTGCGTCTGTTGACCTCGAACTGCTGCCCACGCGCGTTATCATTTTCGGCAACCCGAACCTCGGCACGCCGCTGATGCAGGAAAAACAGACCACCGCGCTTGATCTGCCGCAGAAAATCCTCGTCTGGGAAACCGAAGACGGCGAAACCTTCGTCGGCTTTAACTCGCCGCAGTATGTGGCGGCCCGTCACGGTGTGATGGACGGCACCGAGCAGCTAGAAACGATCAATAATGCGCTCAGCAGCATTGTTGCCAGCGGCAGCGCAGACAGCGACACCGTGCAACCTGCGCTGATGAGCGAGGGCGCTATGGAAGTGATGGAACTGATGGACAAGGGCTTCATCAACGTGGAGAGCGCCAACGATCACGCCACGACGGTTGAAAATGTGCAGGCCGTGCTGGAAGAACGCGGGTTCCGTGTGCCGTTTGTAGTGGATCACGCCATGAACGCGGCTAACAACGACCTCGACCTGCGCCCGACCACGCTGTTTATCTTCGGCAACCCGAACGTGGGCACGCCGTTCATGCAGTTAGAGCGCACCATCGCCATTGATCTGCCGCAGAAAATGCTGGTATGGGAAGACGCCGACGGCATGGTGTTCATCAGCTACAACGACCCGATGTATCTGTTCGCGCGGGCAGGCGTGGCCGATGAAGACGTACCGGAGAACGTCCCGATGGTGGCAACTGCACTGGCAGGCATCGCAGAGGCCGCTGCAACCGCCGCAGAATAACCCGGCCAGTATAGGGGCACAACGGTGTGCCCCTACAGATCAGAACGGTCAGGGCGGGTGCGGATGCGCTCGTAGGTGTCTTCCATTTCGTCCTGCAAGGGCTTCCAGATGCCGAAATACACCGCTGCGAGGAACATTGCCACAGCAAGGCCCGCCCACACCAGCGCAATCACAGATGCCGGAACCAGCCGCGCTGTTACCTCCCGTGAGAAGGCCACGGCATCATTAGAGATGTTGCCGCGTGTTGCGCCGATGTTGCCCATCAGATACCACACATCCAGTACCGCGTTCAGCGCCGTGGAAATCGCCAGCACATTGAGCACCAGCAGCGTTAGCACACGCGGCGCATACCACCCGGCAGCAATCAACGCTGCCCCGAACGCATAGCCGATGATGTTCGCTACTGGCAGGCCGCTTTCGTCCGGGCGTGCAAACTGGAACGTGAAGATCACCATGAACATGCCGAGAAAAATAGCAATCAGCCGATCCCAGCGGGAATAACGGTTGGCGATGTAAAATAACCCGCTGCCAAACAGCGCTGCCCCCAGGTACCCCGCCGCAATGACGACAGAGCGCGTCCCCCCGGCAGTTGTCGCCAGTCCGCTGCCATCTGCACTGACGACGAACCGAATCACGCGCCCGCCCGTCAGTACCGCGCCCAGGCCATGCCCTGCCTCATGAACATACGTCACGAACAGGCGC
>JBCCQC010000746.1:0-2712 GCA_039024535.1 Chloroflexota bacterium | reverse complement strand
GGCGGAAGTCGAACACAATACCGTGAACTTCTGAGACATACGGGGACATTTCCTGCATCAGCCATCGGTAGTAGTGGCGGGTTGCTTCACCGGTGAGCACGCCGCTGTAGGTGACGAAGATAATCCGGTCAGGTGCTTCGTAAGTCGCATATACCCCTGGCTTGTCCAGGTCGTTAATATCTGCCATAGTATGCTTCGTCTCTCTTCTCACACAGGTGAGCATGATAGCGGAAAAATAAATGTTCGTATTACTAATCGAACCATAACTTCATTCTACAGCACTATGGGGGTAAAGCAATGAAACCGGCGTACTTTTTCGAAATTTTTTATGTAGATTAAGAGGGCTATGTCAATGTCATATCAACCGCTGCTACTGAACGCGAATCTGGTGACGAAAGTATGGGGTGGGCGCGGCCTGCAAACCGTGATGCACAAATCGCTCCCGACGGATGACCCCTACGGCGAAAGCTGGGAACTCCACGACAGCGCTACCATCGCCAGCGGGCCGCACGCAGGCCGCACGCTGGGCGATCTACTGAACGAAATGGGCACCGATCTGGTCGGCGAGAGTAACGACCCGGCAGATGGCTTCCCGCTGCTGGCAAAGTTCCTTGACGCAAACGACTGGCTCAGCATCCAGGTTCACCCGAACGACGAACAGGCCGCCGAACTGGAAGGTGAGCCACGCGGCAAAACCGAGGCGTGGCTGGTGCTGCACGCCGAACCCGGCGCAAAACTTGTCTATGGTATGCAGCCCGGTACCAGCCGCGAAGCAATGGCACAGTCCATCCGCGATGGCAACCTCGAAAACTATGTGGTCTTCAAAGAAGTTCAACAGGGCGATGTGCTGCTGATGGAGGCCAACGCCGTCCATGCACTGGGGCCGGGGCTGCTCATCTACGAAATCCAGCAGAGCAGCAATACCACTTACCGCCTGTACGACTGGAATCGTATGGGGCTGGACGGCAAGCCGCGCGAACTGCACATTGATAAGGGTGTGAAGGTATCGAACATGGACTTCGTACCGGAGGTGCAATCGCCGTGGGCTAACGCGGGCGATGTGGTGCGCGTGGTGGAGTGCCCATACTTTGCGACGGACTTGCACCGCCTCAGTACAGACAATGCGCCGGTGGAGATCGAACCGAACGGGAAATTCCACGCGCTGACGTGCATCAGCGGGGAGATGACCGTGAGCAGTGATGGCGCAGACGTACAAGCATCAACGGGGCAGACTATTCTGGTTCCTGCTATTACGAAACGTTACACGCTATCCGGTGCTGGAGAAGTGCTGAGTAGCTTCCAGCCATAGGCGAGACAATCTTAACGGAAGGGTGCAGACCTGTTTTATGCTGCGCAAGCAACCACAGCGTGCCTGTCGCTCTACTGGCAAAGGTTTTGCAGGGGCAGGCCATGCCCCTGTAGCGCTTTTTTAGCTCGATATTTCAGAACCCAGGATGCAAGCCATAGCACATTCCGTGATAGTTTCGCAACATTTTCGTCAGTGCGTTGTAATCTTTTTGCATTACAGTCCGGGTATCAATTAACTACAGCAGAGAGATTGCTTACAACAATGTTCAAGTTTGTTTCTGTTCTTGCCATATTCGCTTTTGCTTTCGTATTCGTCGCACCGTCTCTCGCCCAGGATGATATGATGGCCGCTGAGTGTGATGCGACACTCATCATGCTGTTCCTCGTTGCCGAAGGTGACTGGGGCTACGTCACGCCGGAATCCATTGACCAGTCCGCTATCGCCCGTGGTCAGTTCACCGATGCCTTCGAGGGCATGATGATGATGATGGACGATGACATGATGATGGATGACGAAGAAATGATGGACGACGACATGATGATGGACGATGAAGAAATGATGGACGACGACATGATGGAAGATATGGTCGTGCTGGAACCCGTTTTCATCGACGGTGAGCCGGAAGTTTGTGGAGACCTGCGCGAAGACCTGACCGCCTACATGGAAGAAGTCCTCATTGCAGAGTTCACCATGATGGATGACGGTATGTAGTTCGCTGTCGAGGGCGCACCACCCTCCATCCCGTTTGTTTCGCTGGAACCGTCCCGCATCCGGGGCGTTTCCAGTTCATAGTATATACAGGCAGCCTCACACAACAAACACAACCGTGCGGTATGATAGGTTCAGAAGAAGAAGCCCATTCATGTGATTATCATGCCAATCACTTACGATAAACTCAAAAGCGGTTCAACCTGTAAGGAGAAAAACACATGCAAAATGTAAAAACGCAACAAACACAACACCCCGGCATCTTCACCGGCGCTATCGTCGGGCTGCTGTTGACGCTGCCACTGATGGCCCTGTTCTTCCTGGGCAATACGCTGGTGCGGTTGCCGCTGGTACCCCTAGATTTTTTCGATTTCCTCGTGCCGATTATCCCCGGCGACCTGATTACATTCGTAATCGACATTATGGTAGATGGCATCATTGCCGTCGGTGCCGGCGATAATGTGGATGGCATTGCCAAGCGTATTGAGCAGGCGATGGGCTACGGCTTTATTCTCGCCGTCGGTGTGGTCGTGGGCGCGGTGTTCTTCGGGCTGGCCCGCCGCTTTGAGAATGTACTGTACATTGCCGGTGCCGTAGTTGGCGCAATTATCGGTGCGGCGTTTACGGCTATCAGCCTGAACGTTGCTTTCTTCTCCACAGATGCGCGTTTTGCCGCGCTGTGGGTGATGGGCCTG
>JBCCQC010000745.1:0-2719 GCA_039024535.1 Chloroflexota bacterium | reverse complement strand
TGGCAGTCGCGCGGGTTTCCGGGCTGTTTTGCATCATCGTCAATGCAGAGCGCCCATAGTTGTTAAACGCCTGCCAGCGCAGCACCGCCTCGCCATAGTCCCCGGCGAGTGCCTGCATGGTCTGCGTTTCGTCTGGCTCGATGTCTTTCGCGTTCGCCGCCTCGATGTAGTCAATCGCCCCATTGATCTGCTGTGTGAGCAGATTCACGATAGCGGGGCCGGTTTCGCCAACCGCCGCGCCAAACTCTACCATTGCCCCGGCATAGATCGCCAGAATAGAGCCAACCAGCGGGTGCGCGTCGCCCATCGCAGGGCCAAGTGCCTGCACAACAGCGGTGCGCTCATCGTCGGTGGCTTCGCGGGCGGCTTCCATCAGGGCATTGCCCGCCTGCTGGATCACGTCTACATTCGGCGTTGCATCGTTCAGCAGATCAAGCAGGGTTATCAGGCGGTCGTTAAGTTCTGGCATGGGGAGCCTCTGTGTATAGCGTGGTTTGTGGTAGGGGCATGGCGTGCCCCCTACCGTGTGTGGATTTAGCTCTCGCCGTCTTCCGTTACTGGGATGAGCAAGACCTGCCCCACCGCCAGCACATTCGGGTTCACAAGGTCATTGGCCTCTACAATCGCATTGATTGTCGTGCCGTTGGCGCGGGCGATTGCCAGCAGCGTATCGCCACTGGTGACGGTGTACTCAATAAAGCCATCGGGCACGGGTGTGGCGGGGTCTTCAGCATCAGCATCACCTTCGCCCTCTACCATCACGTCCTCGTCTGTTTCGGCGGGTTCCGGCGTGATAACGTCTGTGCCCTCACCACAGCCCGGAATTTCCAGTTCATCACCGGGTTGCAGAATCGGGTTGGTAGCCGCCAGCGACGGGTTCGCCTGGCGCAGTTCGTTCAACGTAATGTTGTTGTTCACCGCAATACGGAAGGCATTGTCCCCGGCACGGACGGTATAGGTGCAGCCGTCGTCTTCGCCCTGTGGCACGCCCTCGGCCTCTACAACGTCCTCACCACCCGGCAGGTCACTATCCTGCGTCGGCGTCACCAGCGGGTCGGTCGTCGGTGGGATGGGTGTGCTGGTTGGCAGCGCGGTCGCCGTTGCCTGCACAACGACATCGGCGCGGGGCGGCGGCGCGAACGCCTCATCGGTCTCTTCTACCATGCTTTCTATGCCGTCATCGGTCGTGGCTTCTGCCATAGCGACTTCGGCTTCTGTCGCAGTGGCAACGGATGGCTCTGTTGCTGTTGGCGGTTCTGTCGTGCTGGTTGGCGGAACGTCCGTTGCGGTTGGTGGTGCATCGGTTGGCGTCTCGGAGGCAGCTTCCAGCAGCGGCAGGTCAGTTGGTGCTTCGGTTGCGGTTGCGGGAGCATCGGTGGGTTCCGTCGTCGGTGAAGCCGGTACAGCGTCTTCTGTGGCAGCGGACTGCGCGTCTACGCCCTCTATGGTGATCGCAATGTCGGTCGGTGTGGCATCCTGCGCGATGGTCGTCGGCTCAACGTCTCCGGGCGCAGCCGGCTCAAAGGGCTGGACGCCTGCATCACGTGTACACCCGGCAATGAAAAGCGCGATTATCAGTACTGGTATTCCCCGGCGTAGTGTCATTATTAGCTCATTCTCCCTCGAATGCAGTTGCGAAAGTCACCCTACCATACACGCAGGCTGGCAATCCGGCAAAAAGTTTATGCTACGTATATTGTATCGAATTCCGCTCTATCCGACACTGAAAATTGCGTTCCGCCGTAAACTGTGATTTATTAAGATCATCGGGGCAACCATTTGAGGGGAGGCAATCATGGACGATATGCAACTGGTGATACTCAGCATCGTGGCGGAGTCGCCACGGTACGGCCATGAGGTGCAGCAGGTCATCGAGCGCCGCCAGTTGCGGCAATGGCTGACGGTGGGCCATGCGTCTGTATTTTATGTGCTCAACCTGCTGGAAAAAGAAAACCTGCTGCGCAGCGAACTCCCCTACGAAGACCTGCGCAGTGCCCGCAAACGCTACATCATCACCACGTCCGGGCAGGCTGTGCTCAAAACCACCCTTGCGGATACGATCACCCGCGCACGGGCCAGCGTAGGCGCATTTGATGTAGCAATGCTGACGGCGTTCTCCGTTGCCCCGGCCATGCTACAGGAAGCCCTGCACGAACGGCAGGTGAACCTGAAACGGCAGATTTCGCAAACCCGGCAGGCGATGGAAAAAAATCCCCCGCCAGATGACCAACTGGATATGCGTTTTGCCCTCTACGAGCGGTCACTGGCACTGCTGGAGCAGGATGTGGCGTGGCTGGAGGCGTTTGTGAAACAGTGGAATACCTACCATCGGCAAACATCCCGCAAAACTCAGGTCACATCGGCGGTGCGCCCACAGCCGCAGGCCCCTGACGATGTAACTGACAGTGTTGTTCCGCCAGAGCGGTTGCAGAAGTTTCGTCGTCCCCCGCAGGATGAGTGAGCACATATACCGTAAACAGCACATCACGGTAGCCCACACAGCTTTCGAACCCTGCTGCGTGCAGTTCAGCCAGCCATGCCGCCGCCGGTGCATCATGCGGGGCAGGTAGATAGCGCGGGGCCACATCCGGCACGTAAATTTCCGGGTCGGCGATCATCTCTGCGATGGTGGGATAGTAGGCACGGCGTTTATCGCTCCACCCACCCAGATAGTAATTTAACTCCCAGCCCAGCCAGCGATCATACACAATTGCGCCGA
>JBCCQC010000744.1:0-2721 GCA_039024535.1 Chloroflexota bacterium | reverse complement strand
GGTGGGGATGGCCTCGGCAACAGCAGCAATCATCCAGAACTGGTTTTCGCCGGGGATGGGCGAGTAGACGAAGCCAAGTAACTCACCATCGGGACTCCAGCGCGGAGAGGCGGCGCTACCCACATCAAAGCGGGTGATGCGCTCTTTCGTCAGGCCATCAGCGGTCACTATCCAGATGTCTGCCTCGCGGACGCGGGGGGCAGTATCTTCTGTATTGGGTTCTGCCGTGGCATAGATGGTGGCCCCGGCAGCGCGTTCCTCGTAAGAGACATACGCCAGCCAGTTGCCATCCGGCGACCAGCGCGGGGTGTGTTCGTCCCCGGCGACGCTGTAGAAGTTGGGCACCTGTGGGACGTTACCCGGTTCCACCCACGCCACACGGGACTCGCGGCCCTGTTCTGTTTCACGAGAGATTGTGAAAGCCACACGGTTTTCGGTCGGGTTCCAGTCTGGCTCCCAGATAAACCACGGCCCCGCCCCCAGTTCGTCGGTTGCCAGTAGCAGACGCATATCGTCGCCGTTGAGGTTTGCACTGTAAAGCCGCGTGGGGTCGTTGCCGTTCGTCAGCGTGAACAGCACCCGGCAGCCATCCGGCGAAAAATCCCAGATGTGATGGTCGCCAGAGCCGAATTGCAGGGTACGGGTAATGTCTGTGGCGGTGTCGTACAGGTAGATGGCGTCGGCCTGTGCGGTGGTGTAGGCGACTATATCACCTTCTATGGGCAGGTCAAACACCTGCGCGGCTGTGACCTGCACAGACAAAAGTAGCGCAGCAAACACAACAAACCAGCGGGAAACAGGCAATAAACGGAGTGTCAACTTACGAGACCTTAATCTTATGGGCGACTTTATGACAGCCTTCTCATGCTGTGATTGTTAAGATAATGCTATGATTACAGGTAGACATCAGGAGGTTGACCCCCACCAGCTTCCTGACAAACGTCCCCCCGCCGGGTGTCTGTGTACCCCCCACAGGTACCCGGTGCCCGTTTCTAGCGTCGCCACGGCATCACGCGCCGCTCCAGCCACTGCAACCCGTAGGTTAAGAGCACACCCAGCACCATCACGACGAACAGGCCGGCGTACATTTTATCTGTGCTGCCCACCTGCCAGTTGTAATACACCAGGTAGCCCACGCCCTTCTGTGAGCGCACGAACTCGATTGCCACAATCACGATCAGTGCCGTGCCCAGTGCCAGCCGCAACCCGGCGAAAATCACCGGCAACGCTGCCGGTATAATGACGTGGCGGAGCATCTGCAAGCGGTTGGCCCCGTAGTTTTTGCCCGCCTGTAAGTAAATGTCGTCAATTTCGGCAACTCCGGCCATGGTGTTAATCGCCACGAGGAAAAACGCGGAAATTGCGACTACAGCGACCTTCGGCCCCTCCCCGAACGGGTTCGGGAAGATGAGCATCATAATGGGGAAGATGGCGATTTTGGGCAGCACGTAAATGGCGGACAGTGTGGTATCCAGCATGTTGCGGACGGTGCGGTTCATGCCCATTACCATGCCGATGAGCACGCCGGGGGTTGCGCCGATGAGAAAGCCGCCAAATACGCGCCAGAGCGTTGCCAGCACATGAGACTCTATGAACAGCACACTCACACCGGCCCAGCCCTCACCTTCCGCGCCGAACTGCTGCGGAATGAGCCATGGACGGCCCAGCAGCGACGTTTCCTGGAAGCGATCATAGTTAATGGTTAAATCCCACAGTGCGGCGGCTACGTCCGTGGGGGGTGGGAACCAGCGTGCATTTAGAATCTCGGCATTGACCAGCAGTTCCCAGCCAATTGCCAGTAGAATAGGAAAGCCGAAAGCCAGCGTGCGCTCGTAGATGCGTTTGTAGCGCGGCGGGATCTCGCGGCCCACGGCTTCTGCCGCGATGACCAGAAACACGAAGTTCGCCAGTGATGCCAGCACCACCCACGGCAGCGCCTCGCGCGTCCAGAGCCCGGCCAGTGCCATGCCGCCGTTAACCAGCAGCAGACCGCCCGCGCCAATCGCAAAGTCACGGATGGAGCGGGGCTGCAATGTGCGCCGTGCCGGGGCTGGCGAAATGGGTTGTTGTGCCTGAGTGGTCATACGGCTTCGGCCTCCATAGAGCGGATTACTTCATCGTGCAGGGACTGCCAGATACTATACGAGAGTTCGGAAAATGGTTGTGTTGCGGTGGTTTCCAGTGTGCGTGGGCGCGGGATGGTGACTTCGAACGTCTGCTTGTGCCTGCCGGGGCGGGCCGTCATCAGCACCACGCGATCACCCAGTAAAATCGACTCGTCGATGCTGTGCGTGATGTACAGCACAGTTTTGCGCGTTTCTTCCCACAGTTGCAGCAGTTCTTCCTGGAGTACGGTGCGGGTTTGCGCGTCCAGTGCGCCGAGTGGCTCATCCATCAGTAGCACTTCCGGATCGTTTGCCAGCGCACGTGCAATGCTCACGCGCTGTTTCATGCCGCCGGAAAGCTGGTGCGGGTAGGCGTTGCGGAATTTGCGCAGCCCGACTTTCGTCAGCCAGCGGTCAGCGACTTCGATGCGCTCTTTTTTGCCGTAGCCGCGCATCTGCAACCCGAACGCGACGTTATCCAGCACGGTTTTCCACGGGAAAATGGCGTATTCCTGGAAGACGATGTTGTTTGAGGGGCGTGATGGATCATCGCCGGGGGTGATGGTGATGCTGCCGGAAGTTGGTTCGACGAGACCGGCGACAATGCGTAAAAATG
>JBCCQC010000743.1:0-2744 GCA_039024535.1 Chloroflexota bacterium | reverse complement strand
GTAATATCAAGAGTTGCGAATCTAGCCCCTACATTCAATCGTGCAGCATTGTGCTGTGCCATCTTGATACGTGTCTCATCCAGATCATAGCCAACAACACTGAAACCATTACGAGCCAGCGCAATCGTGTCGCTACCTATCCCACAACCTGCATCAATGATCTGCTCATCCGGCGTAATTGGATGTATGTCATCATCTATGCGTGCAATTTTATTGCTGCGATACTTGCGTATCAGCGGGTCGCTGGCCTGCTCCAGCGCATCCTGCGTGAACAGCATTTTCGCCGCCTCATCCCCGAACTTGTCCACGGCTTTGTGGCGCAGCTTTACCGTTTCTATCGCGGCACTCGTCTGCTCTGCGGAGTAAGTGCCGCGCAGTTTGGGGATGAGGTTAATCAGGTTTCTATCGGAGAGGTCTTCTGTGGCGAGTTTTTGCAGCAGAGTATCGCCCTTATCTGACGTGAGAAAGGCGATGTCATCCAGCGTAAAGGCTTTACTCATCGGGGGCTTCGGCAGTCGCCGGGTCAACTTCCGTGAAGGTCACGGCCATTGTTTTTACGTCGTCCAGTGTCGGGTTAAGCATTACTGGCACCTCCCACGATTGTGCAGTGGCTGTACTGAACTTACCCACCTTGCTGATGTCGTTCACGATACCCTGCATCACGGCGGGCTGCATAAAACTGACGGCTTTGGGCAGGCTGGTAAACGCGATGAATTGCCCGTCTGCGAGGGCTGCGTGCCACTGTAATACCTCACCATCTCGTAATGCCCACACTGGCTTGTTCGGGGATTGCCGCACCAGCAAGAACACATATGCCCCATCGTAGGTTTTCAGCGTCAGGTTATCGTCGTCGGTGCTGGCAGCGACCCTGATACGGGCAAAGGTGCTATCAGTTGTGTGGGGCTTCTCGCCGCGCATCAGCACACCAGGATGCCCCTCTACGGCTGGCTCTACCAGAATGCGTATGTGACCGTTGCTTTCCAGCGTGCGCACCGTTTCACGGTCAGGGTCACCGGTCGAATCGACCATAATCAGGCGACCACCGGGGCGCATCACTCGTAGCGCCGCAGAGAGGAACACATCGTCAAGAGCGCGGTCATAGTCCAGTGCTATGATGCTATCTACACTGTTTTCGGGTGTTTCCCACTGCTCCGGGGGTGTGTCAATCGGGGTAATATCGAGGTCGCTGCGTAGCTCACGCAGTGCTGTGCCCGTTCTGCCACCGATGTCCCACAGCGTCAGCCGGGAACCGCTCGGCGGCAGGTGTTTTGCCATCGCTTCGATCATTAGACGGGCGGTGTGGGGCTTCAGATCGGCCATTATTTCTCTTCGATCTGACGGATCAGCGCGAGGAGTTCGTTCCACTCCTCCTGAAAGAAGTGCAGGGTTGCCCGGCCCACGTCGAGGTGGTAAAGCGGTTCATCGTCTTCTTCGTAGTCTACCCATACCTCGTAGTTGTCGGTTTCTGCGAGGATGACTTCATCTTCGTTTCTGTCTTTATCAGCCATGTGGCTATCTCCTTGTAACGGCTCTGCTGCTCATCAGGTTGCGTACCTGCCGCGCAAAAGAATCTCCCAGCCGTACCAGCAACGGGCGACGTTCCATCATCATCTCGTTGGCCGTCTTGCGGTTAACCGGGAACGGTTCTTTATCCATCAGTTTACCGTAAATATATTGCGCCACCAATCGGATGCTTGCCATCACCGGGGCTGCGACCAGTACCGCAAAAATGCCGCCCACGCTCACACCGGCCACCACAGCCACAATCACAGCGAATGGGTGGAGGTTCAGGCTGTCGCCCACGATGCGCGGGATCAACACAGCGGCTTCGGTCTGTTGCAAAATCGTCCAGCAGATAATCACAACCAGCGCGAACACTACCCCGCTGAGTGACGGGATGGTAGAGGACTGTGAGAACAGTGCGATACTCGCGGCGGGTACCATTGCGGTGGCCGGGCCAATATTGGGTATGAATTCCATCAGCCCGGCGAAAATGCCGAGAAAGATAGCACTGGGTATGCCGAGAATACGTGCCAGTAGATACATCGCCGTGCCCATAATCAGGCTGAGTGTGACCTGCCCGCGTAAATACGAGTTCCACACATAGCCCAGTTCGCGTAGCAGCCGCCGCAGGTCGCCCTGGTAGCCTTCGGGAACAGCTCTCACAATAGCATTCACCATATTGACGCCATCTACCATCAGGTAAAACGTCATGGTGAGCAGAAAAATGAGGTTAAGGCCTGTGCTAAACGCGCCACCCACGAACACAAATGCTGAGCCGGTGATGGAGGTGGTTAACTGGCGCAGGGTACCGACGGTATCAAACGAGACGACCTGAGATTGCATGGAGTTGAACAACTCGTCAATGTCGGTGTTGGCCGGGTCGAAGCCCAGCAAAGATGCCACGACAATCGGTTCGTCGAAAAAGCGCTCCAGTGGCGTGCCGGTGAAGTCGATTTCGTCGGCCAGTCGATCTGTAATCCAGTCCTGCACGGTCTGAATCGTATCGGGCAGGTCTGCAAAAAATGTTTGGATCTGCTCGATCAGCGCCGGTACAACGAATAGCAGGGTGATGACAATAATGGCGATAATCAACCCGAACGTGAGGCCAACCGCCAGCGAACGCAGTTTACCACCCAGCATCCGGTGCTGGAAAAAGTTCGCAACCGGGTTAAACAGGTAGGCAATGACAATGGCCGAGAAGATTAGAGGTAGAACAGAGCGGAACTGAAACAGAATAAGGG
>JBCCQC010000742.1:0-2746 GCA_039024535.1 Chloroflexota bacterium | reverse complement strand
GCTTTTCATAGGCGCGGCGCACAAGGTCATTCAGCGCAGATGTGGGAATACGAAACGAGCGGTTTTCCCACACAGCCACGGCTGTTTCTAACACCTGGTGCATCCGCTGGCCGGTGAGCGCACTCACGAACAGCACCGGTGTATTGTGCAGGAAGTTGAGTTTATCGCGCACCATCGCCGTGTACTCATGCACCGTCTGCGAGTCTTTTTCGATAGCGTCCCACTTGTTAATGATGATCACTGTGCTGGCTTTTGAATCCTGGATGTATCCGGCAATATGCTGATCCTGTTCGGTAATGCCATCAGTCGCGTCAATCAGGAGCAGGGCTACATCTGCACGATCCAGCGCCTTGAGCGCACGAATCACGCTGTATTTTTCTGTGCCGCGCTCAATTTTGCCACGCCGCCGGATGCCTGCTGTGTCAATCAGCACAATATCCTGCCCGTGCCACTTGATTTCTGTGTCTACGGCATCGCGGGTGGTACCGGCTACCGGGCTGACAATCACGCGCTCCTCACCCAGCAATTTGTTCAGCGTGCTGCTTTTGCCCACATTCGGGCGGCCCAGGATCGCAATTTTGAGGCGGTCATCCTCTTCTTCCTCGTATTCGCCTACCTCAACATCCATTGCCTTTACGACTGCGTCCAGCATATCACCCACACCCAGCCCATGAATTGCGCTGATGGGGAAGACTTCACCCAGTCCCAGGCCATAGAACTCGTAGGAGGCATCGGTCTGGTCGTAGTTGTCAGTTTTGTTGACGGCGACAAGCACCGGGCGCTCGGAACGCCGCAGAATCGTAGCGATTTCTTCATCAGCGCCGGTAACGCCGTGGGTGGCATCTACCAGCATAACGATGACATCAGCTTCTTCAATTGCCAGCAACGCCTGTGTGCGGATCTCCGACACAAAATCGGCACTGCCCTCGGCCAGCGGGGAGGTATCGCGCACGCCCTTCGGCTCATAGATTTCGATACCGCCGGTGTCGATCACGTAGAACCTGACACCGTTCCAGTCGGTGTCCAGTTGGATGCGGTCGCGGGTGGTACCGGGGATTTCGTCCGTCACAGCCACCCGCCGCCCGATCAAGCGATTGAATAATGTACTTTTGCCGACGTTAGGCCGGCCCACCAGAGCGACTACAGGTTTCCTTGCCATGACTGCACTTTCACCATCTCATTTACCACATAACATGTATAGTTTAGCAGCATGAGGCGGCACAGATGAGACAGAAATATGCAAGAATTATTGTCCAGTAGCCTCGGAAGCCATGATAACCTGCACATCAATGGTGGGGGGCAGCACTTCGATGTTTTCCGGCACAATCTGTGTAGAGGCCGATGCAATGGGAATAACGGAATAGGTACCGGGTTCCGCAATCGAGTTGAGGTCTACCAGTACCTGCACATCGTCAGACTGCAATGTGGAAAGCACAGGCTGCGGCCCGTTGACCAGCACGCCTACTTCTGTTGGCGAGAGCACAGCCGTCAGGCCATCGCGCAGGCCGATTGCATCAATTGCAATACTCTCAAATTGGCGGCTGGTCTGGATTGGTTCAATACCAACGGACACCGTAATTTGCTGCCCTGTTATCACGATCAGATCGTCATCTGGCAGGCGCAATGGTACCCGAATTTCGAAGTCGTTGGTGTACTGGCTCAGGTCAATTGTCTCTGTAGGCAGGGTACTGGGCAGGTTTGCGAGTGTGTCTGGCGGGCCGGTCACAAAAGCCGTTTCTGGCTGGATAGCAAAGCTGGACGTGATGGTATAGCCTTCTGGCAGTTCGTTCACGAAGTTGGGTGATACACGTACCTCGCGCACATCACTGCGCGGCTCAATGTTAACTGTTACCGGGATGACTGCCGGTTCGATGGTAACTGCAAGCCCGGAGATCACCCCCTGTTCCAGATTGAACAGGACGGGTTCCAGTTCCAGTTCAACACTTTCACGCTCACTGGCAAGGTCGAGCTGTAGCAGGGCCTCATCTACCAGTTCAACGCGATCCGCAGGGCCGGCAATTAATACCTCATTGATGTCTGGCATATCAATGTCAACTGCAAAGCTGGCTGGTGGCTCTGTAATCGTGTCTGAGCGTAGCTGTACGAGGCGTTCTGCACGGGGTTCGAGTTGCACGGTTATCTGTGCGGGGATGATTTCTGCAACAGTCACATGGCTCTGATCTTCAACGCGCCCTTCCAGCGTAAGGCGACGCTGGCCCGACTCTGTAATGTTGCGGGCGTCTGCCACAATCCGTATGCTGTTCAGCAGGTCGGGGGTATCGAAGGACGATTCCTGTGCCCGTACCACAACAAAAGCCCGCATTTGAGACTGGCTGGTAACGACCATATCGTCATCAACCAGCACTTCAATTTCCACGCGTTCTTCTGGCTGATCCTCGACAATGGGGTTGGTGTTCAGTTCTGCGGTAATCCACACAATGACGGCGAGAAAAATTGATGCACCCAGCCAGATGGCGTTGTCCACCAGTTGTGTACGCCGGGGGGGGCTACTGGTCGCCATAGCTGGTGCGTAACTGCTGCACAATACGTCGTGAGGAAGTAGACATACGGTGCCACAGCCCATCGCTGGCAACCTCGTCTGGTGTATAGAGTGCGTTCAGGATGTTCTGGAGTCGTTTGCAGTAGAGAAGGGGAATCATGAGTCCAGCCTAGGCAACCGAAATTGGTCCCGTTTCTTAAGAGACAAACACGCACAATGCGTCGCGTAATTCATTTTTTACGAGGG
>JBCCQC010000741.1:0-2750 GCA_039024535.1 Chloroflexota bacterium | reverse complement strand
GGCGCATCCCGCGAATCTCGTTTTCGAGGTTTTGCAGCTCCGGGCGGCGGCCCAGAATGTTAAACGGCTCCTCGTAGAGCATATCCAGATACGATTTCGCATCGTTGACCATGCCATCATCAAGGCTACGCTCTGCCCGTTCGATGTAACGTGCCATCAGGTCATTCACGGCCACGCGGTAGCGCTCATCCTGCGCATATTCCGTCATGCCAGCCAGTGTGGTACGCGCCTGCGCCAGGTCGTTATCCATGTTTTGCGCAATGCTGGCCCCGGCACGCTCTACGCTCTGGCGTGCCCGCTCGAACTCTCCGGCGTTGCCGCGTGCCTGCAACAGGTTTTCCGCGACGCTGGCATCACCGGGGTCGAGCTTCACAGCCAGATCCAGCAGCTTGAGTGCCTGATTGGTCAGGTTCAGCTTTTCTTCCACGTTCACAGCAGTATCCGCACGGGCCAGTGCTGCCTGTGCCTGGTCATTAAGCTGCGTTTTAATCCCCAGCAGGCGGTTATCCGCGTCCTGCTGTAACTGGGCCACACGGCTGCTGTTGGGAAGCAACTGCCGCACCCGTGCCAGGATGGACTGGATGTTCTGCAACTGTGCCGCCTGCTCCTGCAAGCCGCCACTGAGCATACTCAACTGCACGGCGACCTGTTCGGTTTCGTTCTGCACGCGGCGCACGGTTTCTACGCGCTCTTCTGCCTGTGGATCGTTTGGCACCACGCGCAGCGCACCCTCATAGCGACGCAGCGCCTCGCCCCAGTTGTCGGTGTTCATCAGGCGGTCGCCTTCGTCCAGCATCTGCCGCGCCAGCGATAAATCCTGGATTTCCAGCAGTGCCTGTTCGGCGTCTTTCCAGTTCGGGATGCCGTTGCGCTCTGCCAGATCACGTGCTTCGCGGTAGAGCCGCTCGGCTTCGTCGTAGTTACCGGCACGCACCAGCGAGTTCGCCCGGTTGTAGCTCACCCGTGCATCGAACGGGATGCGGTGGTCTGGCACGACACCCCGGATGATGTTGTCCTCAGATTTCTCGCGGTATTCAAGCGCGGTGGGGTTGCCCGGTTGCACGGCCAGCACTTTATTGGCGATTTCGATGACCTGCTGGTAATCGCCAGAGTAGTAAAGCTGCGTCAGTTCGGACATCATCGCGTCGACATTGGTGCTGCTGTACATGCCCCCCTGCCCCGGCAGGGTGCCGCCGTTGCCGCCGCGAATGTCGTTTTCTGGCTCCGGGTAGCCGGACGATGTGGGGTAGCGCGGTGTGGCCGGAGCCTGCGGCGGGGCTGTTTCACTCTCGCTGCTGCCATTGACGCTGGCGTCTACCTTATAGCGGTTGAACAGGTCTTTCACGCGCTGGGCCGCTAGCTGCGACTGGGCGGCTGCCTGCTGTGCGAGGTCGATGGCCTCGTCGTTTTTGTTGTCTTTCGCAAATACATCCGCCAGCAAGTCCAGCGCATTATCGAGGTCGTCATCATCTCCGGCAATTTCGATGCGGATGCGGGCGCGGCGCAGTAACCCGCGCACTTCCGTAGATGACTCAGACTCCGCAGAACGGGTTTCCTGCGGGCGGGGTGCCCCGCGTCTGGCGATTTCTGCGAAAAGCTGCTGGGCCGTGGATTCATAGGGTGTGTTTTTGGCATCAGCCATCAGTTCGCGGGCTTCGCGCTCTAACTGCGATTTTGCGTCCTGTGGGGCATCCGGCGGCAGCGAGCGAACACGCTGGCGCAGCATTTCCAGTCGGCTTTGCAGGTTATTCATTGTCACAGGCTTTCTTATCTTCCGCTAAGGCGGTTAAAAGTTAGCGTATTCGTTTATGGGTGGCAAGTGGGGATGTGCAGCGTGGGGGAATAGGTGGGCTTATGTGCGCTGATGGATGGACGAATGATTGGCGCAGGGGCACGTTACGCCCCTGCGGGTAATCTGACGTGTCAGCTCTGTGTGGCGACGAGTGCCTGTGCCCCGTCCACGGATGGCGCACGGGCGATAATGACATCACCGCTGCCCAGCACGGCGTAACATACCGCGCTTTCTGCATCTGACCAGCAGCCGTTTGCGCTGGACGCACCGTAACGGGCCTCGCCGTATTGCTCATACACTGGCGCGAACTCTGCGCTGTCTGCCGGGGTGTCCCATGCCACCCGTGTGAGCATGGCGAACTGGCCTGTGGCTTCATTCTGGTAGAGTGCGTAGCGGTCACCACCCCAGCCGGTCGTTGCTTCCAGCCAGATGTCGCGGGTTAGCTCGTTATCCATGTAGGCCCGCAGGTAAAACTCGCCGAGTGTATTCTGTGTCATCTCAGCCCAGTCTGCGCCGAGTGCAGCGGCGGTGTCCTCACCCAGCGAAACGGCCTGTGGCATGTCGCCATCAAAGTAGCGCTGCGGGTGTAGAATCTGCTCGGTGGACTGCGGTAGATTTTCCGTAAAGGCGACATCCACCGCTTCATAGCCGCCATTTGCTATGAGTGCTGTGACGAAGTTAAGGCCGGTGTTGTAGGGGAACGTCAGTTCGCGCATGAGGATAGGCGGGGTGCCTTCCGGCGGGACGAGGCCGCCAGCCGTGAGCGATGCCCCCAGCAAACTGACGGCGGCAAACGGGTTTTCGGAGATCAGAATTTCTGTGTAGACGTTCATGATATAGGTGGCGTCACCCTCTACCAGCGACTGTACCGCCAGAAATTGATCGGTGTCCGCGTCTTCCATGGCTTCCGGGTCGAACCCCAGTGAGGCGAGGTCGTAGCTCTGATCCTGGAGCGCGT
>JBCCQC010000740.1:0-2751 GCA_039024535.1 Chloroflexota bacterium | reverse complement strand
GCGCCAGTGACGAAATGAGCACCGTGCCCTTAATTACGTCCTGGTAGTAATCCGCAATGCCAAGTTTCGTCAGGCCGTTGAGCATAATGCCCACAAACAACGCACCTACCACCGTCCCGAAAACGTTTGCTCGCCGCGCCCCCAGCACAGCAAACCCGAAGTACGTCGCCGCCACGCCGTCCAGCAGCAGGTCGCCGCCTGCGCCAATGGCCCCGCGCCCGGTACGAGACGCCAGCACGATTCCCGCAATCGCCGCCAGAATACCACTCATCACATAGGCCATCAGCCGAATGCGATTGATCGGGATACCACTCAACCGTGCCGCTTCCTGGTTGCTGCCGACGGCGTACATCATGCGGCCCCAGCGCGTATATTGCAGGAAAACGTGAAAAATAACCGCGATAATCAGCATGAAAATGACCGCATAGGGCAAGCCTTGGAAGATGGTGCCACGGAAGAAGAAATCTGGCGGGAAGATGTTAATCACCCACTGCGGCACCTCACCTGCCCAGATCTGCCCGCCACCCAGTTCGCTGAAGATCTGCGGGATTTCACCAGCAGCGTTGGTGCCTTCTTCGCTCCACGGGTTACGCATACCAAATGCTGCTGCCTCACCCTGCGTGATGACACGGTGCAGGCCATCGGCGAAGTAGAGCATACCCAGTGTCGCCAGCAAATCCGGGATGTGCAGCCGGATAATCAGCAGCGAGTTGATTACACCGATTACGGCTCCAGCCA
The DNA here is from genome assembly GCA_039024535.1 of Chloroflexota bacterium. GTDB lineage: Bacteria > Chloroflexota > Anaerolineae > Aggregatilineales > Phototrophicaceae > DAOTTY01. Next base: position 2,013 of record JBCCQC010000740.1, on the reverse strand, counting down.
CAAGGCCCGCACTCACTGCCGCCACCCAGTGCCACTCCCAGATGACCATCAGCGCTACACTTAACATTGACGACAGACTCGCCACCGATCCGACCGATACGTCAAAGCCACCCACAGCCACCGATAGCGTGATACCAATGCTGGCAATAATCAGGATGGACGACGAGCGGATGATATTCAGCAGGTTTGTAGAGGTCAAAAAGGTGTCTGTCACTGCCGTGAAATAGGCGATAACAGCAATAATGGCGACAATCATGCCGTACTTGATGATAAAGTTCGTGAGGCTGAAGCGCGGCCTGCCGGGTTTGCTAACCGCTGATGGTGTTTGTTGTACTGAATCGGTCATCGTGTCTGTCCTATGCAATCGTTTCAATATGCTCGCGGAGTTTGCCATCTGCCCCGCGTGCGCCGGTGGAATACTCTAAAATCAACTGACGATCCAGTTCGTCTGTGTTCAGTTCTGCCACAATTGCCCCATCCCGCATCACAATCACCCGGTTGGCGATGCCAATGACCTCGTCAATATCCGACGAGGAATAGATCACGGCAGAAGTCTGGCAGAGTTTTTGCGCAAGTTCATACACATCGCGCTTGGCACGCACGTCAATGCCCTGCGTCGCCTCATCGAACATCATCACGTGGGCATCCTTGCCAAACCACTTACCAATGGCGACCTTCTGCTGGTTGCCACCGCTCAGGTTCTTCACAAACATCTCAACGTCAGGCGGGGTGAGGCCCACGCTGTTTGCGATCCGGTTGGCGTTGTCCATTTCGTTAGTACGGCGCATGATGCCCGTCACCCACGAGAACAATGTGAGGAATGGCAGCGAGATGTTACGGTGAATCGGGTCTTCCACGATCACGCCCTGGCTGCGGCGTTCTTCTGGCACCAGAAAAATACCGTTTGCCACTGCATTATCTGGCGACAAGATCTTTACGGGCTGCCCTTCCATGCGGATTTCGCCGCTGTCGATAGGGTCTGCGCCGAAAATGGCCCGCATGAGTTCCGTTTTACCGGCACCCACCAGCCCCGCCACACCGAGGATTTCGCCCTGGCGCACAACAAAGTTAATATCGTGCAGCGTGTTTTTCTGGTTGAGTCCGCGCACTTCGAGGATCACGCGCTCTGTCGCTATGGATTGCTTTTCCGGGAACATTTCCGTCACCGGAGTACCCAGCATACCCTCGCTGATGCGGCCTACGTCGTACTCGCTCACGGGAAACTCTGCCACTTTTTCGCCATTACGCAAAATCGTGATGTCGTCGGCGATGTGGCGCACTTCTGCCAGGCGGTGCGAGATATAAATAATGCCGATACCCTCTGCTTTCAGCCGTTCGATTACGGCAAAAAGCTGTTCCACTTCCGGCAGACTGAGCGACGTTGTCGGCTCATCAAAAATGAGGAATTTCACGTTCTGGTAAACGGCGCGGGCAATCACCAGCATCTGCTTTTCGTGCAGCACGAGGTCTTCCACACGGGCTGTCACGTCCAGGTCAAGGTGAATCTCCGCCAGAATCTCGCGGGCACGCTTGTTCATCGCACGCCAGTTCATCATCACGCGGTTCGGGTTCTGCACTGTTTCATTCAGCAGCAGGTTTTCCGCTACGGTTAAATCCGGTACCAGCACCGTATCCACTTCCTGGTAAACGGCCTGGATGCCCTGCGCGATGGCCTCTGACGGACGGTGAATATCCACAGGGATGCCATCCAGTTCGATGCTGCCCTCATAGTTGCTGTAATACCCGGTCAGGATTTTGATAAACGTACTTTTTCCGGCACCGTTGGCTCCCACCAGCGCCATCACCCGGCCACGCTCTACTTCCATGTGCATCTCGTTGAGCGCGACCACACCAGGAAATCGTTTACCCAGTCCAATTGCTTTTAATGACATATGTTGCCCCGTTTGTCGCGGTAGGGGCACGGCGTGCCGTGCCCTGTGGGGGTCTGGCATACCAGACCCCCACCGTATGATTTAATTACTGGTTCTCACCCATCAGGCGGTACATCCACGG
>JBCCQC010000739.1:0-2756 GCA_039024535.1 Chloroflexota bacterium | reverse complement strand
CCCCGTTTTCATGGATTCCACACTGGGTGAACTTGCCGTGTGGATGGCTGAACAGGCTACGGAAGATGAGCCTGAAGCATGGCTGGCGGGTGTGGCGCAGGGCCGCATGGCAACGGTGGGAGAAGATGCACTGGAAGCCACCCTGCTTGCCGATATGAGCCGCCTGCTAACCCTGTGGACAGGTGTGGCGGCAGTGCTGGCAACACTGGGCGCAATCGGGCTGGCGTTCCGTGTACCGGGGCACCGGGTGGCGTTGCTGCTGGCCCTGATGACTACCAATGCTGTCATTTATATCATTCCGCCAGGTAGCAGTCCGGGCGTGGCGATTATCCTTTTGACGGTTACATTAACGGGATTGCTGCTCTTGCTCTCCGGTGAACGTGTGGAGCGGTATATCGGGTTTATTGTGGTGTTATCGTTTTTCACTGTGGTTTGGGAAGGCAGCAAAGCCTTTGCAGAAGCCGTCGGCTACAACATTACTGTTCCCGCCGCCACATGGGAACACACCGCTTACAACGACCTTGAATCAGCGCTCATCGCATTGCAGAACGGTGAGATAGACACCGTACTGGCAGATCGCAATCAACTGGATGAACTGATGCCGCCGTATCCGCCAGAAGATGATGTGGACGCGGATACCCTCCCCTACCCTGAACTTGCCTACCTGACCGATTTCGAGCGTGAGCGCACGCAGTTTGGCCGCGAAGTTACACCGGAACTGGCACGGCGTGTTGCGGTAGCGACCACATCAGAGGCCGCCCCCACCATGCAGACGTTTGTACAGTTGCAGGGCAGTTCTGTTGGCGCGGTAACTGATTCCTTCGTAGTGGAAGACTTTTTGACTGCCGAGCATCAGGTGGTGTTGCTGGACTTCAAAATTTCCAACGACCTGAATCTGCCCCACCTGCAGAGCATCGCAGAGGCGCTTTTGCAACCAGCACGGCGCAACGGCCCACTGCTGCTGATCCGTATTCTGGCGGGTAACGCGCTGTACACCTGGACGGAGGCAATACTCGGGTTTGTTTTCGGGGCTATGCTGGGTTTCCTGCTGGGAACTGTTTTCGCCCACGTGAAGCTGTTGCAGCGCAGCCTGATGCCCTACGTGATCGCCTCACAGACGATCCCGATTATCGCGCTGGCCCCGATGATCGTTATCTGGCTGCGAGACACCCACCCGATACTGCCCGTGGCCGTCATTGCCTCATACCTCACGTTTTTCCCGGTCACGATCAACACGCTGCGCGGCCTGCAATCGCCGGATGCGCTCTCGTTTGATCTGATGAAATCGTATGCGGCATCCCCGTGGCAGGTGATGTGGAAGCTGCGTTTCCCGGCGGCATTACCGTACATCTTCACGGCGCTCAAGGTATCGGCAACGGCGAGTGTGGTGGGCGCTATCATCGGGGAACTGCCGTCCGGCATTCGTAACGGGCTTGGCCGCGCCATCCTGGACTTCAGTTCCGACTACAGCCTGATTTCCACGCCGAAGCTGTGGGGGGCAATCTTCATGGCGGCGCTAACCGGCATCGTGTCCTATTTGTTTGTGCTGATTGTTGAAATGATTGTGCTGCGCTTCCAGTTGAGCACAGACCAGCGCTAAAACGCATTTCTGTAGGGGCGGGGCATGGCCTCGCCCGGTAGAGGTATATGTATGGGTGAACAACCAACCGTAATCCAGGCCGCAAACCTGAACAAAATCTACAATCCAAACACCGATGAGGCCGTGACCGCACTCCAGGACATCAACCTCGACATTCAATCCGGCGAGTTCATCTCGCTCATTGGCCCGTCCGGGTGTGGCAAATCCACGCTGCTGCGGCTCATCGCCAACCTGATTGACCCGACCACCGGCGACCTCACCGTCAATGGCAAACAGCCGCTACAGGCACGCATGGATCGGGACTATGGCATGGTGTTCCAGGCAGCCACGCTGTACAAATGGCGCACCGTAGCGAAAAATGTCCAGCTTCCACTGGAAATGATGGGCTACACGCGGGCACAGCGCCGCGACCGTGCGCAGAAAATGCTCGATATGGTGGAACTGAGCGAATTTGGGAAGCATTACCCGCGCCAGCTTTCCGGCGGGATGCAGCAGCGCGTGGCAATCGCCCGTGCGCTGGCCTTTGAGCCGTCACTGCTGCTGATGGACGAACCCTTCGGCGCACTGGATGAGTTCACACGCGAACGCATGAACCTTGAGCTACTGCGCATCTGGCAGCAGACGGGCACAACCGTGGTTTTCGTCACGCACAGCATCGCAGAAGCAGTCTTCCTCTCCAGTCGCATTGTTGTAATGTCGCCACGTCCGGGACGTATTACCTCGGTCATTGATGTTGACCTGCCCTACCCGCGCAATTTCGAAACCCGCGAACTCCCCCGCTACTTCGAACTGGTCACAGAAGTGCGCGAACTGCTGCGCGACGCGCACGAGGTGTAACAGTGGCTACAATTTCATCGGATAACAAAAATATACTCAGCCGCGTAGCCTACTACCTGCCCACGCTACTGGTTGCCATCGGCGTGCTGCTGCTGTGGGAAGTGCTGGTGCGCCTGTTCAACGTGCAACAGTTCATTCTGCCACGCCCGACCGATATTCTGGCAGAGTTTTCCAGTGAAGTGCAGTTATTCCTCACACCGGGCGAAAGTTCAATTCTGTTCGAGTCTACCGGGGCGACGTTGTGGTCTGCGGTAGGTGGATTTGTGCTGGGCTGCGGGGCGGGAATACTGGTCGCCATGATTACAGCGCGTTACACTAT
>JBCCQC010000738.1:0-2770 GCA_039024535.1 Chloroflexota bacterium | reverse complement strand
TCGCCGCCGTGGTGCTGGGCCACACTGCGCACGATAAACAGGCCGAGGCCGGTACCTTTGACACGGGCGTGCTCTTTACGGTGAATGCGGCTGTGCCGCCGGAACAGTTTTTTCTGGTTTTCTTCGCTGATGCCGTAGCCGTCGTCGCGGACGCTGATAATCACGTCGCGGTTTTCCTTCTGGATATTGACCTCAACGCGGCCTCCATCTGGCGTGTATTTGATGGCATTGTCTACGAGGTTGGTGATGGCGCGGTTTATCATGTTTTCGTCCAGGTTCATGATTGGCACATCTTCTGCGATGCTCAGTTCCACATACAGGTTTTGCTTCTCTGCCGGGACGATTTGATTCTGGACAATTTTGCTGGCGACCTCGGCAAGATCGACCTGTGCCCGCTGCATTTCGTAAAAGCCTGTTTCCGGGTCAAAGCGTCCGGCGTCCTGGATGTTATCGACGATAGAGGTCATCTGCACGATGCCGCCCATGATCTTATCCATGAAGTAGACCTGTTTTTCGGTTACTTCGCCCACCATGCCCATTCGTACCATGTCTGCAAAGCCCTGGATGGAAGTTAGCGGGGAGCGCAAATCGTGGGATACCACGCGCATAAATTCCTGCTGGTTGCGGTTCAGGCGTTTGAAGCGTGTCACATCGCGCAGAGAGAGCACCCAGCCATCGGGCATTCCATCTGGTGTGTTGATGGGTGACAGTAACGGCAGATACGTCAGCCCGTTAATTGTCCATTCTTCGGTGGGCTGGCCTTCTGGCTTCTGGTTATCCAGAATTTCGATGAGCGATGGTGACCTCACGACCTGTGCCAGTGGCTGGTTGAAAGATTCTGCTGTGCCCACATCGAACAGTGCCTCGGCAGCGGGGTTCATCAGCATAACCGTGCGGTTATCGTCGAGCACCAGCAGGGGGTCTGCGATGCTACCCAGAATTGAGTTCGCCAGCAGGTTCGAGCGCTCCTGTTGCAGGTTCATACGATGCTGGGCCATCAGCAGGCTCAACACGTCAGCATGGACGGCGACCACGTCTTCATCTGGCGGTTCGGCAGACTGTACATACCACAGGGAGAGCAGCAGGTCTGTTGTTGGTTTGAGGGTATACCATGCTGTGGCGGTGATGCTTATCCCATCCAGAGGTACATTGCGGGTCATGTCGTTCGGGATAGCGGGTATGTGGGCCGCCAGAGACTTCACATCGCCCGCCCATGCAGATGCGTCCCCGGCTACAATGTGCTGCCCACCCGGTGAACGGGTGATGCTGGCCCCGGCAGCCCCTGTAGATGTACGCAAACTTTCGAGCGTATCCGCAATTGCCCGCTGCGGATTCGCTACGGATGCCGCGTTACGAAGTGTTGCCCTCAACAACGACTGTGCGCCTGCTCCAGCCTGCATAGTACCCTGCCTGACTTTCTTCATGCCCGGTTAATGTTACAAGTACGCGACATCATACCACATTCCATACGGCTACGCATTGAACTGGTGGTTCAATGCGGGCCAGCGGGTAGCAAACTGGCAGCCCTGTGCTTTCTTGCCGTACATTTCCTTTCGTGCTAAACTGAGCCATGCTCTGTACAGGTGAAAAGTCGGGAAAAGCAGTGACACATGGCTGAAAAGATCTTGATTGTAGATGACGACATAGACAGCCTGAAGTTGATCGGGTTGATGCTCCAACGGCATGGTTACGAAGTCGTCGCGGCGAATGCCGGCAACCAGGCGATCTCTAAAGCTGCTGGGGAACTCCCTGACCTGATTATTCTGGATGTGATGATGCCCGATATGGACGGCTATGAGGTGACGCAGCGCCTCCGTTCAGATACGTCTACTCGTGACATTCCGATCATTATGTTCACTGCAAAAACCCTGATTGATGATAAGGTGAAGGCTTTTGAACTGGGTGCTGATGACTACCTGACGAAACCCACCCACCCGGCAGAACTGGCATCAAGGGTCAAAGCTATACTGGCACGCAACCCGCACAAAGACGCAGAGAAAGTTTCCAGCACGAAATCGATTGGTGTGCTGGGTGTGAAGGGTGGTGTGGGAACCACTACTATTGCAGCAAACCTCGCTGCTGCATTGATGCAGGCGGGTGAAGACCCGATCCTGGCAGATTTTTGCCTTGGTTTTGGTACGCTGGGCCTGTTTTTGGGCCATACGAAAGCGGCCAGCATGGCGACGCTGCTGAGCAAGCAACCGGCAGAACTGAATGAGCGTGTTGTGGAAGACCAGCTTACCCGGCACCAGTCTGGCATGAAGATGCTGCTGGCCTCTCCGCGACCGAAGGAATCTTTGCTCCCGTATACCCCGGAGACAGCCACCCGGTTAATTAAGATACTGAAGGAGTTGTCTTCAGCGGTCGTTCTTGATCTGGGCAGCCAGTCCAGCCCCGCTATTAGCCGCGTGGCCCGTTCTGTCGATCAGCTTTTGCTGGTGGTGGAGCCAAACCGTGTGGCCCTTGCGATGGCCCGCGAACTCTTTCAGTCATTTGAGGGGGATGGTGTGGATCGCAATCGCCTGAATGTGGCGGTGGTCAACCGCACACAGTCTACATTGCAGACCCCGTGGCAGGAGATTGAGCAGGTGCTGGGCCAGGAAATCAAGGCCATTGTGACCGCAGAGCCGGATCTGGCTTTCCAATCCCTGGAGGCTGGTATCCCGATGGTATTGTTCCGCCCGAACTCAATCGCGGCCAGCCAGCTTGTGAAGCTGGCGGAAGACTTCCGCGCCCAGATGAATGCTGACTGACCGCCAGCCCCCGCCGC
>JBCCQC010000737.1:0-2775 GCA_039024535.1 Chloroflexota bacterium | reverse complement strand
TGGCAGGCTGCTTGGCGCGCTGCTTGGCGCGCTGGTTTTCGGGCTGGGTGCCGGGCTGGGTGCCGGGCTGAGTAGCGGGTTGGATGTTGATGGGCGCTCTTTTCCGAATGCTGGAATCTATCGATCTGGCAAAAATGGGCTGCTTGTCGGGCTGGGTTTCGGGCTGGGTTTCGGGCTGCCTGTCGGGCTGGTTGTCGAGCTGGGTGTCCGGCTGGTTGTCGGGCTGGGTTTCGGGCTGCCTGTCGGGCTGCTTTTCGGGCTGCTTTTCGGGCTGAGTGCCGGGCTGGGTGTCGGGCTGCTTGCTGTTATTCAGCATACAGTCTTACGTCGCATGCTTCAGCGGCAGGGCGCACTCCCCCCCGCACGCGGGCCGCACCGCTTTTTCTGGCCTGGCAACTACGCCGCCTTCCTCGACCACTGTGCAGCCATCGGCATCCTGCGTAAGGTGGGCGGGGGATACATCTTCCGTCACCGCTACCTGCTGGAATACTTCGCCTCCCAACCGCTGGATTGACCCGCCAGCCCTCCGCCGCCTGCATTTTCTACGCCTGTGCGTGCTGGAACCGGGCCACTATCTCCGTAATAGCATGTTATACAGTCTCATAAAGTCCTAACCGGAGCCGTGCAGGTTCACGTTTACAATGTTCCACATCGACAACGTTTGAAACGTAAACTGGAGTAATGCATGGTAGCTCAAACCCAGAATATAGCTGTACAGATGATGCAGATGATTACCGGATACTGGATTTCGCGCAGCCTTTACATTGTGGCAAAGCTGGGCGTGCCGGATGTGGTGGCAGAAAAGCCCGTCACGGTTGAAGAACTGGCCGCCGCCACAGGAACCCACGCGCCGTCCCTGTACCGTGTAATGCGTGCGCTGAACAGCGTGGGCGTCTTTAGCGAGGATGCGAACGGGTATTTTCACCTCACTCCGCAGGCAGAACTGCTGACCACCAGCCACCCGCAGTCCATGCGCAGCCTGACGATTATGTTCGGCGAGGAGACGTATGATGGCTGGGTACAGTTGATGCACGCGGTTAAGACCGGCGAAACGGGCTTCAGCAATGCTTACGGCGAGGAGTTTTTCCCGTATCTGGCAAAGAACCCGGAAGTCTCGCGCATCTTTGGTGAAGCTATGACCGGCTATGTGGCGCAAACGCACCAGGCCGTGCTTGAAAGCTACGATTTTTCTGGCACGCGGGTACTGGCAGACATTGGCGGTAGCCACGGCACGCTGATCTCACTTATTCTGCGCCGCTACCCGGACATGCGCGGTATTCTGTTTGACCAGCCGCATGTAATCGAAGAAGCGAAGGCTATCATGGCTCCGGAACTTCAAAACCGCTGTGAACTGGTGGGTGGCGACTTCTTCCAGTCCGTCCCACAGGGTGCCGATACTTACATGCTGTCTTCTATTGTGCATGACTGGGACGAGGCACGCGGGATTCAGATTCTGGAAACAGTGCGCAAAGCCATCCCGGATGACGGCAAGCTGCTGCTGGTGGAAACGGTCATCAAAGCACCGAACGAACCGGACTTTGGTAAGCTGCTTGACCTGACGATGCTCACTGTAACAGGCGGGCTGGAACGTGACGCCGACGGCTATGCCGATGTGCTGGCCCGCACCGGCTTCCAGATGCAGGATGTCATCAGCACAGCCTCCCCCGGTAGCATCATCGAAGCGACACCGGTTTAACTCCCACAACTCCTGATGGTTGGCGGGGGCCCGTGGAAGCGGGCCTTCGCCATCGGCACCTGCACCCCACAACCTCCCCTTTGACAAACGCTGCGTAACCTGCTCTCATCAAGGCAATTATCCGCCTGAAAGCAAACCTGTATGGCCGCACCGTCTATTGCCCCCGCCTACGACCAGATTACCCCGCGTGTGATGTGGCAGGTGGTCATCGTGAGCGCACTCGCCCAGTTCATGATCTTCGGTATTCGTCTGTCGTATCAATTGTTTCAGTCGCAGTTCGTGAACGTGGAGGGCTGGAGTAGCCAGGAATCTGCCGGGATTTACAGCCTCAGTATGCTGGTGTTCGGCATACTGGCAACACCGTCCGGTATTTTGCTGGATCGCTTCGGGCCGCGCATTGTGTTCAGTGTGGGTGCAACGCTGCTGGCTGTGGGGTTATTTCTCAGCAGTTATGCCAGCACTGCCGCCGAACTGCGCATTACCTACGGGTTGATTGGCGGGGCCGGACTGTCTGTTATCGGGCTGGGGCCGATTGCCGGGAACATTGCCACATTTGTACCGCCACGTCTGCGCGGGCGGGCCATCGGTGTGGCATTTGCCGGGACAGGCGTGGGGACACTGGTGTTCATCCCGTTTTATACATGGATTATGGCAGCGTTTGGCTGGCGCAACACATTTCTGTTTCAGGCTGTGCTCAGCCTTGCGTTGATCGTACCGCTGCTGGCGTTCGGGTTAAAGAACCCGACCCACATCGAGAAAACAACCGCCACGGGCAGCAATCCAACGGGCGGGGCGGGTGCGCTGCTACGGATCCCGCTGTTCTGGGTGCTTATTGTCGTCAGCCTCACGGCGCTGGGGCCGCTACGTGCCCTGACGGTGCATCAACTGGCGTATCTGGAGGAAATCGGGTTCCAGCGGACGACGGCAGCGGGGTATGTGGGGCTGGCCGGACTGATGACTTTTGGCGCGTATCTCATGTGGGGATGGTTCAGCGACCGCTTCGGGCGAGCGATGGCATTTACACTGGGGGCGATTGCGCTGGGCGGCGCGGTGCTACTGCTGTTTGTGCTGCGACAGGT
>JBCCQC010000736.1:0-2778 GCA_039024535.1 Chloroflexota bacterium | reverse complement strand
TTGATGTAGTGGTAGCCATCGTGCTTTGACATGCCACCGGAGAAATATTGTATATCTGCAAGGTAGACCCTTGCGCCGGAAAAACCATCACTCACCTGCCCCACCAGCTTGATTGCACATTTTTGCTCGTAGCTGCGTAGCAGTGCCTCATCTGCATCACTGAGTGTAATTGCCCCCGATTCCACACTGATGTCTGCCATCTCACGCTCCCGTTAATATCTGCCTCAGCCTATGGTAGCTGATTTTCTACATCACACGCAAAATTATGATGACGTTTACCTGTGTGGGCTTTTGCGTCGGTCTATAATTCTGGTTAATATTGTGTATGAAGCATAATGCTGCACTGTGGTCACAATATATGGGTTCACCCACTATCAAATGAAGACTGGCTATACTATTCTCCCCCCACAGACATTCAATGCGCTGGCGGCAGTGCTTACCCCGCACATGGGTAGCGACTCTGAACGACGGGCATTTGTCACGGCGGCGCTGTACGGTGCGCCCGTGCTGAACAAAATCGAGTGGGGCGGCACAGCAGACGATTTTACCGTGTTGATGGTACAGGCCGTGGATCGCTATGCCGGGACAGAGGGACTGCTGGCACTGGTCAACCGGTTGGCGCAGGTACTCGGCCCGGACGATGCAGCCGGTTTACATGATTTGCGCGTTGAAATTCGGGAGCCGCAGGTACTGGCGTTTCTGCGTGAGTTCACCTTCAGCCCGGAGTACCAGGAATGGGCACAACATTATACCGCGCTCGGTGGCACGCTCCAGCAGGAAGACAGCAACAGCACAACGCCCATCTTTGGCAACTTCGACATGCCCCACAGCATTTACGACGACATCGGGTATCAGGAAGCGCGTCCATCCGGCACACACACCACAGAAACGATTGATGAACTTCATATCGCCGTCCGTGAAGGTAATATCGTCATCATCGGGGAACCCGGTTCCGGAAAAACCACCACACTAAAACGGCTGGCCTATGAATTCGCAGTAGAAGCGATTGATGACATCTACGAGGGCAGGGCAACGCGCCCGCTGCCGATCTATGTACCGCTGGGCGCGTATGATGGGGGTGGGCTGACGGCCTATATTGACAGTCACTTCGGCGGTCTCTTCATAGATGACTATGGACATACAAATATTGTTGTACTGCTGGATGCGCTCAACGAAATGCCGCGCCAGTACGTGAGCGATGTTGACCGCTGGATACGCACCCATCCGCATGTGCGGGTGGTGGTGACATGCCGCCGCCTGGACTATGCCAGCATCAAAGACCTGCCCCTGCGCCGTGCCGATGTCAAACCGCTGGATGTACGAAGCATCTATCAATTCATTTCGCTCCATCTGCGCTCAGAGGCAGCCACCGAAACCCTGTTCTGGTCACTGGCCGGAGAGGATATGACGAACCTGTGGCAGGTGTTTAAAGCGAAGCGCCTTGCCTTTAATGATTTCTGGTTCGGTAGCCGAATTGACCATCGTCACCCGGTGCTGGATATGACCTCAAAAGACCTTGACAACACCTACAACGCCATGCGGGATGCGCTCGAACTGGAGGAGGTGCTGCCGGGATTGCTGGGTCTGGTATCGAATCCGTTTTTGCTTCGGATCATTATTCAGGTGTTTATGCAGAATGCCGCCCCTCCCCGCAACCGTGGGCAGTTGTTCAGTGCATTTGTGCGGATGCTTTACGAGCACCGTGGCAAATCAGCCGCCTCTGATGACAACCCGTGGATTGACCCTGAACAGCAGACAGCGGCCCTAGCAACCCTTGCCCATGAAATGCAGACCGCCAATCAGGGGACGAGTGTGCCACTCTCATGGGCAACCCGCACGATTGAGACAACCATTCCCGAAATCGACGTAACCAATTTGCTGTACCTTGCAGAAGGTGCAACCCTGCTGGTGGTGAATCCAGGTGCGAATGAAGTGCGTTTTTCTCACCAGTTGCTACAGGAGTATTTTGCGGCGCGTAAAATGCTGGACAACATCGCTGCTGGTATTCCGGCGGCGCACTACTGGCCAGATAACTGGTGGGAATCTACGGGCTGGGATGAGACAGCAGTGCAAGCGGCGGGGCTGGATGAACAGGTGGTCAGATGGCTGTCACAGACACATCCGCTACTGGCGTGCCGTGCCCTCACCGAAGGCTGGTCACCACCAGATGAGGACGACCGCGTGCGCGAGGCACTCATGCAGGCGATGCACAGCCATTTACCGCCAGCAGTGCGTGCAGAGGCCGGGCGTTTAATTAACCGGCTCGGCGACAAACGTGCGGGTGTGAATACAATAATTGTAAACCAGACGACATTGCCGGACATCACATGGGTTTCAATTGAGGCCGAACCTTTCCAGTTTGGTGCATATGCCCCGGTGATTATTGACCTGGCCGCTTTCCAGATAGCACGTTACCCGATTACCAATGCGCAGTTTCGTGCCTTTATGGATGCGAACGATGGCTATCGCAATAAAACGTGGTGGAATGATCTGGATGTGGCACCATCGGCGATGGCGGCCACCGGGGGGGATGCGGCTTTCCGGCTACCCAACCATCCCCGCGTGTTTGTGACGTGGTACGAGGCGACTGCGTTCTGCCGCTGGTTGACTCATCATGCCATTGCAACTGGCAAACTGCCGGCTGACATGTACATCCGGCTGCCGCACGAATACGAATGGGAGCGCGCCGCCAGTGGCACCGATGGCCGCCGCTATGCCTGTGGCAACGCCTACCGGCCAGATGACATGAACAGTGAGGACACCGGCCTTAACCGCACG
>JBCCQC010000735.1:0-2781 GCA_039024535.1 Chloroflexota bacterium | reverse complement strand
TACTTGTAGTTGTGATGATCTTACATCCTGTGTACACGTCAAACTGTGGGCAGGCTTACATCTATAGCTCGATTGGACGATGAAAATAGAGAAGATGGTGCAGTTTTTATACCGGGGCCTGCTTGAGCCGACAGTTGAACTCCACTTTTTCGCCGTCTGGCCCCTGAATGTTAAAGTAGTACACCCCGTGCTCCCAGAAGGGCAGGTACACCGGCTTTTCTTCCAGCGCGGCATACCCGGCGGCATGAACCGTCTCCCATGCCGCCTCAATGTCGTTTACGTCCAGCGCAAAGTGATCCACATGACCGTGGCCGCGTGCTTTGATGTTTTCGAGGTCTGCGCCGGTTAACTGGTATAGCTCAATTGTAAAGTCGTTCAGTTCCAGCATACTGATGCGCACCGGGTCGCCGTCTGTGGGCAGTTCGCGGTACATGGTTTCAGTAAAGCCGAGCGCCGTATAAAACGCCTTCGATGCGTCTATATCTGTAACGGGCAGGCCCAGATGTTGAAAGCCATTGAGGTTGTTTCCCAGCATGTTGAATCTTCCCCTGCTACAGCGCTGCAATATCGTCGTAGATGGGTTCCAGCGCGTCGTACATCTTATTAAACACCGGGTACAGCTTCTCGTAAGCTGCGCTGCTGGCGGCGTGTGGCTGGATGGTGAGCGCGATTTCGTTCATGGTTTCGATCATAGAAAAGTCCGGGTAGAGGCCCACCCCCACGCCACCCACCAGCGCAGCGCCCATTGATGTGGCTTCTTCCAGAATAGCGAGGCGGTGGATGGGCATCCCGTACACATCGGCCGTAATCTGGTTCCAGATGCGCCCGCTGGCCCCGCCACCAATCACGCGCATCGCATCAATCTGTGTGCCCTGGTTACGGAAGGCATCCAGCACCACGCGCAGGTTCATCGTCACGCCTTCCAGCACAGAGCGAAACATGTGCGCCCGGGTGTGCCGGATAGTCAGGCCAATAAACGCGCCGCGTGCGTGCGGGTTCCAGCGCGGGCTGCGCTCACCCAGCAGATACGGCAGGTACACCAGCCCCTCACAACCGGGTGCGACCTTATCGACTTCGAGATTCATCACCTCATACGCGCTGATGCCCAGCCGCTCTGCCATGTCGTTTTCCAGCGCCCCCAATTGATCCCGCGTCCACTGGTAGCTGGCCCCTGCCGCCTGCATGGTGCCGGTGGGCATAACCATATCCGGGATGACGTGGCCGAACGTGAACGTGCGGTAGTCGGGGTCGTAAATGGGCTTCGGCGTGGAAATCGCAATCCACGATGAGGAACCCACATAGTTATACGCGGAGCCTTCGGTAATCACACCGGCTCCGGCAGCGGCACACGCACCATCCCCGCCACCGATAACAACGGGCGTTCCTGCCGCCACACCGACTTCATCTGCAATGGTAGCCAGCACCTCGCCTACCACGTCCACAGACTGGCGAATTTCCGGCAAGTTGCTTTCCGGCAGATCAACTGCATCCAGCAATTTGCCACTCCATTTGCCTGTGCTGATGTCGTACAGGTTCATGCTGCTGGCGTCGGAGGGATCCGTAACAAAGTTGCCGGTCATACGGGCGACCATTGCATCCTTAGCGTGAACGAATTTATACGTCGCATCGTAGATACCCGGCTGGTTGTCACGTATCCACAATATTTTCGCCAGCGAGTAGGACGCGCTCAGGCGGTGTCCGGAAATCTGGTACATATCCTCGAAGGACACACGCTCACCAATCCATGCTTCCTGCTCCAGCGAACGCTGGTCTGCCCAGATGATGGCGTTGCGTAGTGGGCGGGCGTTTTTGTCCAGTGGCACCGCGCCCATCATCTGGCCGCTGAAGGTAATGCAGGCGATGTCGTCTTTGCTCACGTGGGTTTGCTGTAATAACTCTCGCGTGGAGTGGCAGACGGCTGTCCACCAGTCTTCGGGGTTTTGTTCTGCCCAGCCGGTGTGCGCGTACTCTGTGCCATAGCCATAAAACGCGCTCCCCACCAGGCGTCCCTCCCGGTCATAGAGCGTTGCCTTGTTGCCGGTGGTGCCCAGGTCATGGGCAATCACATAATTTTCCATATTTTTTTAACCTCTCAAAAGAAGGGGACTCTATTTGTCTCGTACTCTACCGATTGTGGGGAGAATTTACCACTTTGCGGCCAGCCGATCTGCCGTGGCGTGTAAGTCCGGGAGGATGTCCAGCGACTTGAGAATTTCACTGCCAGGGATGCCGCTCATGCCCCACCGTGCCCCGCCAAGTGCGCCCACCAGCACCGGAATGTAGTTCCCCCATCCCGCTTGCTTTATAGACATGGTGAGTGCTGTCTCAAACGTGGGGTGTGTGCGCGCAAAGTGCAGGGCACCTTCCAGCACATGTGGCGCATAGCCCCCGGCGTGCAGTTTTTCGACGGTTGTCCGCGCCGTAAGCAGTTTGCCAGTGCGCGGAGGCAATTTCGCGGCCACTTCTATGCAGGCCGCATCCCAACCCATGCCGCGTATCAGGGCACGGCACAGCATCACCACCGCCGCAGAGACCTCCCCGGCCAGCGGGTCATAGTGGGTGAGCGCGGCTTCATCTGCTGCCGTCCGTAATAGCGTGTCATCTGGCAAAAATTGCGCTGCGGCCAGCACCGGGGCACGATGCGCGGGGTTGCACCCGGCAGTGAGGCGATTGTGCCACTCATGTACCAGTTTCACCGCAGCTTCCGGGGCCATCCCGCTTTCGACCAGTTCAAACACGTGCGCCGCCGTCGGGCCGGTGTCGAACCCATCATCGCGCCAC
>JBCCQC010000734.1:0-2781 GCA_039024535.1 Chloroflexota bacterium | reverse complement strand
CCGTTAATTCATACGAAATGACAGGAGAATGCCGCGGTACCAACTTTGGGGCAGCCCTCAGAGAGGCCAACTCCGTCCTTACAGACCCGACGACCATCCGCCAGGACGGTACCGTGTGGATTATCGTGCTGTTGAGTGATGGTGCTGCAGGTGCAACTGATCCGCCTCCGGGCCCACAAGGCATCGAGACAGACCCCAACAATCAAGACATGCGTGCCTTCCCGGATCCAGACGCTTCCGGCCCGGATACCCTCGTCCCGCGAGAAGCTAACCCATATGCTCGTATTGACAATGACGGTAATAGCTTCGATGACTTCACAGAGCCGGCAGCACCTGTAAGCGCAGTGTACGGTACGTATGGCTTCTGCCCATATGGTAGAGACCCTGATGCACCGGCAGAAAACATTGATGAGGATGCCTACAATACGAACGGTGTTATCACCGGGCCAATTGGCCCGATTGGGTACGCCGCCCGTAGTGAGCCACCGTTTTGCGCCGATGCTGACCCGAACACCCGCCACGCCTGTGGTACTGACCTCGACGGTGATAAGTGGCGTAAGAACAACGAGCTTGAGATTACCGGTGTACTTCGTCAGCAAATTAACAATGACGAGTGCGCTTACGTCTACGATGCAGACGACTATGCGCGTGACTGGGCAGACTTTGTGGCCCTGCGCCGCCCCAACGAACCCAACTTGCAGTTGCCGACGATTTATACCATCGGCTTTAACCTGGACTACCCGGATGCCCCCGAAGCTGGTGAAACCATGTGCGAAGCCAACGTTCAGGAGTGCCTGGGCGAAGAGCTACTGCGCTACATTGCAGACGTGGGTGATAACAACGAAATCAACCGTGGCGACTATCCAAACTCCAGTGAGGATCGCTTCATCCGTCTGAGTTACGGGAATTACTGGAATGCGCCAGACCAGGACGAACTTGAGGAAGTGTTCGATGAGATTGCCAGTCGTCTGTTTGTAAGGCTCACCGGCTGATCTTCGGGTAGTAGATTCTGCCTGCATTGCACTGTAAATCTGTCAGATAAACACCTGCCATGGGTTTGTATGCCCCGGCAGGTGACCATAGGAGTTAGACATAGTGACTGAAACCATCCCAGAGGTCTCCAGACTTCTCCGGCAACCAAAGGGCCAGACAATCATAGAGTTTGTCATGACGCTGCCGGTAATACTTGTTTTATTGTTCGGCATTATTGAGTTCGGACGTATCTTCCAGGCGTGGATTGGCGTGCAGAACGCATCGCGCGTGGCAGCCCGTTACGCCAGTACCGGCCAGTTTGAATCGGCATATGGTGATCTGATTCTTCCACAGAGCCTTGAACAGGGGGCTGAGGATTCCTTCTCGATTGTGCCATGTGACAATAACACCGTGGGTGGCGGCCTTGCTCCGTACTACTATGACCGTGACCAGGAGTATGCAGTGTTGGCTCCTGCCAATGCCGGCGGTGCTGGTGAAAACACCGAACGCTTGTTTACCATGATGTGGGGTAAAAACTGTGTTCCACTTGCAGAAACTCAAGATGGCCGCCAGAGCGCCAGCGCAGATCAACAGTTGCGTACCGATCTGCTGCGTATCCCGTCAATTTATGCAGCGGCGTCAGAGGCTGCTGGTGGCCTTGCTGTTCGTCCCATTCCGGTCGACAACATCATCAGCCCGACGTACGTCCACGACCCGAACAACGACGTCGCAATCGAGGTAGAAGCGAACCTTGCCGAGCAGCGCCTGTGGTACTTTTTCTCGTCTACATGGCATCCTAAATATCCACAGTTCATGCTGCCGACTGCCCGCAATGACCTGGACATCATTGCTCCACAGCCTGTTGTCAATGTAGAAACCATGACGCATACCGAGGCCGGTCTGCCAAGTGCGAACCCCGATCAAGTTGTGGGGCCAGGGCTGCTTAATGGCTATTTCTCGGTTATGGTATGCAGTAGCCGCGCCGCTGGCCCGGGCTACGAGAATCAGGTCGAAGAGACGCAGAAGCGCATCAGCACAGAGGGTCGCTATGTCACCGTGTTCAGCGCGACTGAGTTCGAGCCAGAAGACTACGGCAATGCGCCTGCTGGTGCCTCTACTGAAGATGTGGCACGCGCAGCAGTTGACCGCGCTAATGCAGAAGCCCTGCACAATTTGCTGAACGAAGGTGGCACGCTGT
Organism: Chloroflexota bacterium; assembly: GCA_039024535.1. Classification (GTDB taxonomy): domain Bacteria; phylum Chloroflexota; class Anaerolineae; order Aggregatilineales; family Phototrophicaceae; genus DAOTTY01. The sequence goes on along the minus strand of JBCCQC010000734.1, from coordinate 611 downwards.
ATAATCGCTTTACCGATATGCCGGGCTGCTTCCTCAATATCGAGCGACAGCCGGGTGACCAGTGGACACGCTGGCTGGATGCCGGTGGCCCTGGCGACCGGGTGGATGTGGCTGTATCCTTCTATCACCCGCTGATTACCCCGCTGGGCCTCGCAGAGTTTATCCCGATTCACGGTCGCCGTTCAGCACGTGTGGAAGCGTTCCGCAGTGCCAACGCACCTGTGGGTGAGGCTAACAGCGCGGAAGGTGGCGGTGGCCTGTTACCAGTGGTTACTCCTTTCCCAACCGAGCCGCCACCGCCCACCGATGTGACGCCACCAACCGAGCCGCCACCGCCCACTCAGACGCCCACTGCATCCCCCGTGCCAGAAGAACTGATGTTTGACTGTGATCTGATTGAGTTTGTTTCGATTGATCTCAACGCGGTCGATGAGGAAAACCAGAAAATCAGCTTCCAGCCGGATAGTGTGACCTTCCTCATCCGTAATAGGAACAATACCCCGGCCATCCTGCGCTCGGTAGACTTCCGCTGGACGCGGCCCAACTATGACCCGAACGACCCGGACTCTGACCCGGTACCGGGCTATGGTACGTTCCACATTGACCGCTTT
>JBCCQC010000733.1:0-2785 GCA_039024535.1 Chloroflexota bacterium | reverse complement strand
GTAAATTTGGGATATATTTGGGATATATCAGGTACGGAGCCGCACCATGAAAATCAGTGTATTGCAAGAAAACCTACAGAAAGCCCTGTCTTCTGCGGCTCGTGTGGTAGACAACCGCCCCACGCTGCCCGTGCTGGCAAATGTCCTGCTGGCAACGGAAGACTCCCGGTTGCGCATTTCTGCCACTAACCTCGAAATGAGCATCACCACGTGGATTGGCGCAAAAATTCACGAACCCGGTTCCATCACGCTGCCGGCCAAAACGCTGGCAGAACTGGTCAATAACCTCTCGCCAGAGCGTGTGGATATGACGCTTGACCCGGTTTCGCTGTCAGTGAATGTGCGCTGTGGCGCGACCAACTCCAACATCAAGGGCATTGATGCTGATGAGTTCCCGATGATGCCGATGGGTGGTGACCCCGACCTTGAGGTGAACTCAAAAGTATTCAAGGAAATGGTCAAGCATACCGAGTTCGCTGCCGCGAAAGACGAAAGCCGCCCCATTCTCACCGGGATTTACACCTCCATCGACGGCAACACGCTCACAATGGCCTCTGCTGATGGCTATCGTCTGGCGGTGCGCACTACCGAAATTGAGCAAGCCTTCTCGCAGGAAACGGTGCTGGTTATCCCGGCAAAAGCCATGAGCGAAGTGGCCCGCATCCTCACAGACGAGGATGAAAACGTGCTGATCCAGCTACCATCCGAGCGTGATCTGGTAATTTTCCAGACGCAGCACACCGAAATTTCATCGCAGTTGCTGGAAGGGCGCTTCCCGGATTTCAGCGCGATTATTCCACGTAGTTACCAGACGATTTCCACGATAGAAACGTCTGACCTGCTGCGTGCTGCCAAACGTGCAGAGATTTTTGCCCGTGATAACGCCAACAGTGCGCGCCTGGCCCTCAAGCCGCCCGGTGCCCCCGGTGATGCCGGGGAAATGCTGGTTGTAGGGCGCAGTGCGGAACGCGGCGATAACGAAGGCGTTTTGCAGGCGTCCATTGAAGGCGAGGAAATCGAAATCGCATTCAACGTCAAGTACCTGATTGACGTGCTCAACGTCATTTCGGAAGACCGTGTGGTTATCGAGAGCAATGGCTCCACCAACCCCGGCCTCGTTCGTCCGGAAGGCCGCGAGGACTTCATTCACGTCATTATGCCGATGAGCACTAACCGCTAGCACGCGCCTCTGCGGTGGGGGCATGGTTGCCATGCCCCGATGTCCGCAAATAAGCCACAATCATGTGAGTGCCCCCGATGCCCCACGAAACTTTCGAACCACAGGAAACCCCCGACCCGCCGAAACCGCCCGATCCATTTAAATCATTCATGCCATTCGGGTTGATTGTCTCTGCGATGCTGGCCTGCTATATGATCTACACGGTGTTTACGCTCATCGGCGAAAGTTTCCAGTCGCCATGATTGCCATTGCACTGCTGTTCTTGCTCATTGTCATCATGACGATGATACTCGTCTCGCTCCCGGTTTACTTCCTGTTTGTGAGTCTGTCTGTGAAATTCATCATGCGTGGTTACACGGGGGATGATTTCTGGCGGCGCGTGGGATTGAGTGTGGTGGCTTCCTTGCTGTTGAACACCGCTATTGTGATCGCTGGCAGGATTGTCATTGCCGACTTCGCCGATGATAGCCTGGTAGATGGTGTGGCTGTAGCCGTTGAGCGGGCACTGCCCATATTGATTGCCGCCCACTGGCTGGGCTTTGTGCTGTACTTCGGCATCGTGTGGCGCTGGACGCAGTCAGCAGACCGTTCCACTGTGCGCACGGATATGAACGCGCTGTTCGGCGCAGGCGGGCAGCCCCGCAAACGCAAAACACAGGATGAAGCCGCTACAGATGCACCCCGCCCCTTAAAGTTCCCGACGGTGAGAGCCGTCTTGATGCCCTACCTGCGCTATGCCGTAACGGGTGTGGGTCTTGTCACTGGCCTGCTAATTGCTGCTTTCAGTGTAGAACGCGGCTCTGCTTACGTGGCAACGCTGATATTTGGCACACTGTTCACTGGATTCATTACAGGCGTGGTGTCATTTTTGCTGCTGGCATTTACGCTGCCATTACTGCGGCTGGCGATGCGCGGCTACAATAGCGAAAATGAGTTCCCCACGCAGGTGCGGCTGGTCATTTACGTTGTGCTGGTGGATGCATTACTGGCATTACTCTCTGTGGGCATCGTAGAGGACATCGAACAGCCAACCGCAACACTGATAAGAATATTCTTCGGGCTGACGGCACTGGTGCACAATGCCGGGGTGGTCGTGTATTACCGGCGCGTGCGGCTGTGGTCACGCCAGCGAACAACTGCCACCTGACAGGAAAAATACATCTGCCTGTGTAGATGCATACAGTGATCGTTGTTCCGGGTGACAATATGAAAATACTACAGCGGATTCTGTTTTATCTGGTATGTGCATTTCTGGTCAACAGTCTCGTGAGCGCGGTCACGGGTATAGCCATGCATCCTTTGAGTCCAGCTCAAGCAGCTTACAACATTTCCATATTAAGTAGCATTGCTATGGCCTGTGCTGGTATTCCGGCTGCGGCGCTATATGGCGCTATGCAGGCCACGCAGGTACGATACTACCGGTATCTTGTCTACACAACAACGATTGCAGTGCTGGTTGTCTTCAACGGTGTTTATGCATATTGGGCAGGTGAGAATCACGCTATGTTGACCAATCTGGTCATGCCCGATGAATGGATTATTGCAATTCCCATCATGACGACTGTTTCGCTGCTGCTGACAGCGTACCTTATCCGGCTCTGGCAG
>JBCCQC010000732.1:0-2788 GCA_039024535.1 Chloroflexota bacterium | reverse complement strand
GGTAGCATATCATATTGTGACCTCGTAGGTCATCAGCATAGTTAGCTCTTTCACCAGTTCACGGAATTCGCGGTGTGAGGTGTTCACGTCGCGCAGCGCGGTGAGCTTATGCTGAACCAGAGGATGATCGGATACATAAACCTCTGCCATAGTCTTCTCCTTTCAGGTAACCGCGCTGATTTTACGTGCAGTCCTGCGGTGTGTCAAAACGTGAAGCGGGTATTTTGCATCCACAGCGGCACAGATGTTCGGTATACTGCTATAGTGACTGAATGGATACGGAGTGTACCCGTGGCGGATAACGACCGGATGGTGGGTGGCGGTAAGCGCCGGGATGACCGCGAAAATATTGCCCTGCGCCCGAAGCGCCTGACGGACATCATCGGGCAGGACAATATTCGTGACAATATGGAAATCATCATCGAGGCGGCACAGGCCCGGCAGGAACCGATAGACCATGTGCTGTTCTATGGGCCTCCCGGACTGGGTAAAACATCACTGGCATTTGTCATCGCCAACGAGATGGGCACGAAAATTCATGTCACGGCTGGCCCGACGATTGAACGCGCCGGTGATCTGGCTGCCATTCTGACGCATGTGAAAAAAGGCGATGTTCTGTTCATTGACGAAATTCACCGGCTGGGCCGCGCAGTAGAGGAAGTGCTCTACCCGGCGATGGAAGACTTTGCGCTGGATATTGTCATCGGTAAAGGCCCAGCCGCAAAAAATGTGCGGATCAACCTGCCACGTTTTACAGTAGTTGGCGCAACCACCCGCCTTTCTCTGCTGGCCGGGCCGCTGCGTGACCGCTTTGGTGCCCGCTTCCGCATGGAGTTCTACGGGCAGGAGGCAATGGAACATATCCTCACCCGCGCTGCCGGTATGCTGAACGTAGAAATCACCCCGGAGGGTGCCTCTGCCATTGCACGCCGGTCAAGGGGAACGCCGCGTGTAGGCCTGCGGTTGCTGCGCCGTGTACGCGATTATGCCCAGGTACGTGCCGATGGCATTATCAACGGCAAAGCCTCTGGCGCGGCACTGGACATGATGAATATAGATCACCTCGGCCTGGATGACACAGATCGCCGTCTATTGCGCATCATCATCGAGAAGTTCAACGGTGGCCCTGTAGGACTTGATACCATCGGCGCGGCTATCAGCGAGGACTCCAGCACGATTATGGACGTATACGAGCCGTACCTGTTACAACTCGGCTTTATTGAGCGTACACCACGAGGCCGTGTGGCTCGTGCGGGAGCATACGAGCATCTCGGCATTCCCTACGAAGTGGACAACAGTGGCAATGTGCAGACTCCCCTGCTATGAGGACAACCCGTGAAAGTATCTGACTTTAACTACAATCTGCCAGAATCGCTTATTGCGCAGTCGCCGGTGGAGCCGCGTGATGCATCGAAGTTGATGTTGATGTCACGTGCAACCGGTGAGATACAGCATCGCATCTTCCGGGACATTGTAGAGGAGCTCGGCCCCGGCGATGTGCTGGTAATGAACAATACACGGGTGATACCGGCGCGTTTGCCCGTGGTAAAAGCGAAGACCGGCGGCAAGGCGGAAATTCTTCTGCTGCGCCAGATGACGGATACGCGCTGGCGTGCCCTGATTGGTGGCAAGCGCATCAGTGCGGACACCGTTCTGGCCGTCCCGGATACAGACATCACGGTAAACATCGTGGAGTATCTGGCCGGTGCCGAACGCCTGATTGAGTTCAGCGCACCCATTAACCCACATCTGCAACAGGTAGGCGAGATGCCACTACCCCCGTACATCAAGTGCTCTGACGCGGATGACACCGAGCGTTACCAGACGGTATACAGCCAGCATGAGGGTAGCGCCGCCGCCCCAACCGCCGGTCTACACTTTACTGCGCAATTGCTCACACGACTACGTGACAACGGCGTGAAGTTCGCTTATTGCACGCTGCACATCGGATTGGACACGTTTCAGCCGGTGAAAGTGGATGAAGTAAAAGAGCACAAAATCCACAGTGAATACGCGGAGCTCCGTGAGACAGATGCGCGGGTGATTAACGAGGCAAAGCTGGCCGGTGGGCGCATTATTGCCGTGGGCACTACCAGTGCCCGCACACTGGAAACTGCTGCCATCCTCAGTGCTGGTGGTGACCCCGCAGACCCCAAAAGCGCGAATGAAATCTGTGCATGGCGTCCAGTGATCGCGTTTGCTCAGGACACCCGGCTGTTTATCTACCCCGGTTATAAATGGCACGTGGTAGACGGCATGATTACCAACTTTCATCTGCCACAGTCCACGCTGCTGATGATGCTCAGTTCGTTTGCCGGTAAAGCAAACATGCTGAACGCCTACGAAGTCGCCAAAGCGAATAACTACCGTTTCTTCTCTTATGGTGATGCAATGTTCATCTCCTGACATAGCCCGGCGTTGACTCTGTGCAGATGACGCATTACTATATGTGACCATGATGGCCCCCAATCGGGGCTATTTCTTTGTTTACAGATCAACTTTGCCGCCAATTTTCCCCGTCATGGTGTGCCGGTAGAAACAGAAGGCGATGCCTGCGGTGGCAAGTGAAGATTGGAGATAAATCCATGTATGCAGTCATCCGCACAGGCGGAAAACAGTATCGCGTCGAAGCAGGACGCTACCTTGATGTCGAAAAGCTCCCGCACGAAGAAGGTGAGCAGATCGAAATTGACGATGTATTACTCATCAGCGATGGCGAAAACACAGTCGTCGGCCAGCCCACAGTAAGCGGTGCAAAGGTAAAAGCTACTGTTATGTCACAGTGGCG
>JBCCQC010000731.1:0-2805 GCA_039024535.1 Chloroflexota bacterium | reverse complement strand
TGGCAACACCAGCGCCCCTGCAATCTCGCCGCCAATATCGCCCGTGCGTACAAACAGCGCCGGATATTCGGCAAACGTCAGTAGTGTAAGCACCACACAGATTAATACGCCACGCTGATTTGGGAAGCACAACAGGGTGAGCGGTAATATCTCCACTAACCACTGTGGCGACCAGCCCTGCGACTGCAAGTAGAAAATCAGCAGCGTGACCAGCACAAATGCTACCACCGCTGTATCATCATGGCGGCGCGTGCGCAGGAAAATAAACAGCCCGATGGCCCCGGCCACAGCCAGACGCAAAATCCCCGGCACCACTGCTGGATTACCGCGTGGCAGTGTGGCATTGGCAACATCAACCCGTTCGGAGACCGGGCCAAATACGCCCGTACTCATGTTGCCGTCGATGAGTGCCCACACGGTCTGATAGCTGGCTTTGTTGAACTGCGCTGTAAGTGAAGGCAGCGTCATAGTGCGGGTGGCGGGGTTTGCCAGCAGCAAAATATACGGCACGGCAAAAATCGTCATGGTGATGCCGATATAAATTGCAGCTTTGCGCCAGTGCTGGAAGCGTATCACGGCGCCAAACAATAGCACCGGGACAAATTTCGTCAGCGCACCGAACCCAACCACTACCGCCGAGGGTACATCGCGCTGCTTGAGCAGCAGCCACAATCCCCACAACAGGAAAAACATCACCATCGGCTCAAACGTCCAGAAGGCGAACACCAGCGGAGCCGCCAGCACACTGTACACCCAGCCAATCGCAATGCCGGTTTCACGGTAGTGCATTTTGCCGCCGATGGCGCGCACCAGCCACAGGTTCCCGGCATCAAACGCGAGCATGACCAGTGCCAGCAACACGGCAAAACTGGTGTAGTTCACACTGTTGCCGAGCAGTTCATACGTGCCGATTTCTACCACAGACCACAGCGGCGGGAACTCGCTCCACCAGTCGCGGAAGGGGTAGAGGCCGGCGTCTGTCTGTGCGGAGAGGGCGTAATAGTAGGGAAAGTCGCCGCTGAAAGTGAGTCCGGTGCTTTCCAGCGACAGGGGCAGGTAGGCCAGCAGCAGCGTTAGCCGGAACGTGACGTGCAGTATCAAGTGCGTCTGGAAGTTCGAAAGCAGGCGCGGCAGGGTCATCTAGGCATCATCCCGTGTGTATACAACGGCCTGTTCATCGCGGTAATCTTCCGTCCAGCCGGGTTCCACGGCCAGCGCTTTATCTATTGGGCTGCCCGCCTGCAAAACCGCCGTGCCAATGTCGTGTTCGTCAAATACTGGCTGCCATTCAATATTGGTTGTGTAAACATTGATGTACTCGGTTAAAAAGTCATTGCCGTAGAGGTCGGTGCGGCCATCCACATACACCGGATGCTCTGGCAGTGCCCACATTAAGTAGCCGCCCCAGTCATACGCATTGAACAATTGCCCCTCAAAATCGGCCTGCTGCAAATGTGCCGTCACCTGCACCGGCAAAAAATCTTCCTGTGCCTCGCGGACGCGCTCCGGGTTGAGTGTGTAGGCAATTTTCGCCACGCACCCGGCCAAGATGACCAGCAGGAACACCGCGTTCACAATTGCAAAGGAGCGCGGCACCCGTTTGCGCGGACGAATGATCCAGCCACGTTCCCGCAGCAGGGCATCCACGTGAAATGTGAGGATGGGTGTGGCAACCACCGCAAATACCGCCACATTACGGCCATAGGCCAGCGCCATGTACAGCGTGCCGGTTAGCAGTGCGTAGCTCGGCCAGTGCAGGCGGCGCGGACTGGCCCCGGCAGCGCCGATAATCAGTGCAACCAGCAGAATAAATGGCAATAGCTGTGCCTGCTGAAAGTTCGGGGACTGCCACTCCTGGATGAAGTTGCGCAGTACATCAATACCAACCGTCTGGAACGGTACCAGCAGCATCCGGTAGCCATAGGGGTTTATCATAATCACGGCAAGGCTGACGGCAGATACAATGAGCAGGCGCAGCACGCCGCGCCACCCCTTTACACCCTCGCCGCCGGAGTTAAACAGCGCCGCTGCCACTTCGCCGCCGAGCATTCCGAGTATAAATATAAACCCGATAGAAAACCCGGCGTGCATGTTGCCCCACAGTAAAAACAACGGCGGTAACAGCCACAGCCGGTCATTATCCCGAAAGCGCCACTCGAACAACAGATACAGCACCACCGCACTGAAGAAAAACGATACCATCTGTGGGCGCGGCGACCAGAATACCGCCGCCGTCGCTGCACCCAGTACAATCGCAAACGCACGCAGGTACACATTGCCCTCACAGGCGAGGTATACAAAAAACATGCCGCCTGTCGCCAGCAGCGCAGTCCACAGCGCCAGCCCTGCATTACCCGCCAGCGCATACGTCCAGTGGAGCAGCAGTTGCGTGCCCCAGCTATGGTTCATCCAGACGGTATCGTTACGAGTGTGGGAAAACGGGTCTTCGTAGATAAAGCCGTTCGTGAGGGTGTATTCGCCGCTGCGGATGTGCCACCACGTGTCTGTATCCACCGGAATACGTGTTGCCAGCGCGAATACCAGCGTAAACAGGCCAATCTGCAATACACGTGCCGTTGTGAGTCTTTGCAAAGGGTCAACCTTTTCGATGAGAGGATGCACGGCGTACCGGTTCCTGAACGCCCAATAGTGTAGATTTTAAACCATGCAGAATACGCTCAAGCTGTGCGGTAACATCTCTCAATGGTTGTGGGTGCAAAGCTCACTCTTTCTGTGACAGGTCGTAGTATTCCATCAATGCCTTCAGGATATTCGCCATGTCTACGGCACCATCCATGATCTTTA
>JBCCQC010000730.1:0-2807 GCA_039024535.1 Chloroflexota bacterium | reverse complement strand
CGTTCCGCTCTTCATCCGTCAGGTTCACCACATACGTTTGCTTGCGTCCCATGAGCGCTGTATCCTCGTTTTTGGATACATTCTACACTTCTTCGAAAACTAAATTGGTCATGCACTATTTTACCTGATGGCAGTATCGGATTTTCAGAAGTGGATCTGATGAAATTTGTTACATAAATAAACTACATTCCCGTGCTGGATACACTGGTGCGCGGCGGAGTGGGCATGCCCACTCCCTACAGCCCCTGCGACGGTTTTGCATAGGGGCATCCAAAGGTATGGCCGTCTGCACGCAATGCCATGCAACGCAAACCCACGGACGATACCGACTCATAAATCATGCTCCTGGTAGCGCGGCGGAGTGGGCCAGCCCACGCCCAACAGAGTTTTGTGCAGGATGTGCCGTTGCTCTAACGAATGAGCACCACACACATGTGAGGGATGTCATGTGTGAGATGTGCTGTAATGCACTGCTGCTGTCATAGTAATTATTGCACAATAGAGGCATAGATAGAAATTGCAAGATGACCTCAATGGAGGGCCAAAAATTATGACCAGGAAGCTGCTCGTGACCTATGCCAGCCCACACGGTTCTACAGCGGAAGTTGCCACGTTTGCGGGGCACCTGCTGAATGCCTATGATGTTGAAATTGATGTGAAGCACGCTGAAGACGTGACCGATGTGAGCGAGTATGATGCCCTTATTCTGGGTTCTGCGGTACATGCCAGTATGTGGCTGCCGAGTATTTCCCGCTTGATGTTCCGGTTTGAGAAGGAATTGTCTCAGAAGCCGCTGTACCTGTTCATGATGTGCATCATTGTGCTGGAAGAAGGCGGACGTGAAAAGGCGCTGGAAACGTTTGTGTGGAAAGAGGCACTGGAGCGGCTGAATCTCTCCCGCGATAACATTGAGGCTTTTGCTGGTCGGCTGGACTGGAGCCGGACGAGTGGCGATGAGCGCTGGATGATTAGCACGCGCTACGAAGGCAACGAACTGCCGGGGCGCAATCAGTCTGATTACCGCAACTGGCAGGAAATTGCGGCATGGTTCCACAAAATTGCTGATGAACTTGACCTGCCGATTAATCTCTCTGATTCGCCGGTTGTGCCGACTATTGAACGCACGACAAAAAGCGAAACAATGACGAAAGAAGCTGTGGACAATCTGGCCTGGGCAGACAATCCCGGTGAAGTGGCGGCACTCTAACGTGCTGCTCTCGTACCCTGGCGGGCCAGATGTGGTATGAGCCACCCCGCCAGACTGACTCTCTCTCATTTTTCTCAGAACAGGAGGCTGCCCATACAGGCTCCTGTTTCTATTGTGCCCCTGCCTTGACAGTGCCCACGCACGAACCATACACTCTTTATCAACACACTGTCATAAGAAGAAGCGACCCCTCATGCGCCTGTTGATGCTGAATAATGAATACCCGCCGATTGGTGGTGGCACAGCGACTGCTAACTACTACGTGGTGCGAGAGATGGCACGGCGTGGCCTGTCTGTTGATCTGGTGACGTCCACGCCGGATAACGCGCAGTTTCAGGTAGAGCAACTCAGCCCACAGGCGCGGGTGTTCCGTGTGCCGATTGACAACAACAACCCGCACTATCAATCGGAGCGTGAACTGATTAAATATATCATCCGTGCATTCGGGTTTATTCGCACGCTGTACCGTGGTGATGGCCCGAAGTATGACCTGTGCCATGCGTGGAGTGGTTTGCCCGCTGGGGCGCTGGCGCTGCTGCTGCTGTGGAAGCGGCGGCTGCCGTATATTGTGGGTTTGCGTGGCAGTGACGTACCGGGCTATGACGTGCGTTATAAGTATCTGTACCCCGTCCTCAAGCCGCCGCTGTGGATGATATGGGGTGGGGCAAGTGGCCTGACGGCCAACAGCTATGAACTGCGCAACCTCGCGTTAGAGTTCCGGCCCAACGATGACATTGAGGTGATCCCCAATGGGGTGGACTTGCAGCGATTTTCAATTACTGATCTTGAGAACCGACCGTCAGATGTGCCGCTGACGGTGCTGTGTGTGGCGCGGCTGGTAGAGCGCAAGGGCATTGGTGATTTGCTGAATGCGATGCAGCGTATCCGGGAGCATCACCCGCAGGCGAGGCTGCTGCTGGCAGGGCGTGGCGACAAAGAAGCGCAGTTCCGGCGGCAGGCCAGTGATATGGGTCTTGAGGATGTGGTTGACTTCCGGGGGGCAGTGCCGCACCATGACATGCCAGCGGTGTACAACGAGGCGGATGTGTTCGTGTTGCCATCGCTGAACGAGGGGATGTCTAATGCGGTGCTGGAGGCGATGGCGAGTGGCCTGCCGGTGGTGACGACGTATACCGGCGGGACGACGGAACTGGTACGTGGCAACGGCATGATTATCCCCAAGCAATCACCGGATGCTATTGCAAAGTCTGTAAATGAGCTGCTGGCAGACCGTGCGCTGCGGGCGCAACTGGGTAAGCGCAGCCGTGGAATTGCAGAAACGCTGGTGTGGGAAAAGGTTACAGAAAACTATCTGAACTACTACGACCGTACCCTCGCGGCGATTGGTAGTACAGAACGGGTCAATCTTCGTCCGGATACATCTTCATAACTGTTCTTGTGGCGGCTGGAAGTGCCGGCTGCCGGGTGCATAGCTACTGCGGGTGCCTGCCAGCGTTTTGTTGCGGTTGTGCCTTTACAATGTTCATGTTCTACAGTTGACACTGAGTTTTGTAGCAGAAAAACCTGTGACCAACAGATTTTTCCCGTCCTCGCACGTTTGAGACTTCTAACATTTGTAATCATTTGAAACGTTTGCGCT
>JBCCQC010000729.1:0-2814 GCA_039024535.1 Chloroflexota bacterium | reverse complement strand
CTGCTCTCTGGAGAGGGTCAATGCTGCCGAGGTCACTGCGAAGAGTGAGAAACGCGGTTCGAATATGTCAACTTCCGGATTCCAATTCCACAATAAAAGATACGTGAACAGCAACCACACAGACAAAATATGCAAACCATTGTAAATATTGTAGTAAAGCAAGTAAATGCCAACGAAACGCCAGTACGCGATCGTAAATAACAGAGATAAGGATGTGCTTATAATAAATGCAATGACTGGTACCCAGAAGTAATCATACCATCCACCAACAAATATATATTTTGATAGTAAAACAGAGGTCAAAAATGGGAGCAGATAAAATATCAGAAGATTCAGCAGTTGACGACTGAAACGAACATCCCACTTTCTGCTCATGTTTGCAAACTCCAAACATAAAAGGGTATCAATATGATACCCTGTACTTGCATTACTTGGTTACTGACAAGACGCCCTACAGCGGGCGATACCGGGAGTTTTCGTCCTCGTCCTGCTGGCGCGGCATTTCTGCCATATCAGCGGCATTTCCCCCCTGCATCGGCGGCGCAAATGCCGTGGGCTGGCCGGGAGTCGGCTCTGTGGCCTGCATCACGTCAATCCCCTGCTGCACATCGGCCATTGCACGGCCCAGGCGCTGCTTGAGTGCTTCGAACACCTTGATAGCGTAGTCGTCGGCTTCCTGCGTAATCGCCTCGGCATCCTGTTTCGCCTGCTCCACGATGTTGGCGGCCTGGCTGCGGGCAGCCTGTACGTTCACATCGTTCTCAATGAGTTTCTCGCTCTTTTCACGCGCATTCTGCACGATGCGGGCACTTTCCTCGTGTGCCTGTGACAGAATACGGTCGCGCTGTGCAAGGATGCGTGCCGCTTTTTCGATTTCTTCTGGAATCGAAATACGCATCTGGTCAATCAGTTCGAGGGCGCGTTCTTCGTCAATGAGCGTATACTTGCTCATTGGCATGTGGCGTCCCTCGTCAACGAGGTCTTCCAGGCGGTCTACAAGATGCTGAATATCCATAATGCTCTTCCCTGTCCAGTTTACCTGTCAGTCCCGGATGCTGGTCATATAGCCGGGGCTGTTCTGATTCGCTTTGAGTTCTGCAAAGCGTTCTTTCAGTTTTGCCTCTACATGAGCCGGAACCATACTGCTCACGTCCCCCCCCAGCTCTGCGACTTCGCGCACGGTGCTGCTGCTGATGTGTATGTGCCGCAGGTCGCTCAAAATGGCAACCGTTTCGATCTCCGGCGCAAGCACTTTATTGGCGGTGCCGCTGCGGAACTCAAACTCAAAATCAGAGAATACCCGCAGGCCACGTATCAACGCAATCGCACCCACATGACGTGCGTATTCTACCGTCAAACCCGAATACTTCGCAACTTTGATGTTACTATAGTCCTGTAGCGCCTCTTCTGCCAGTTCAACACGCTCGTCCGGCGTAAACAACAGCTTCTTCTTCGGCAGGTCATACACCGCCACGATGATCTCGTCGAACAGCTTTGCAGCACGGGCGGCCACGTCAATATGCCCGTAGTGTATCGGATCCAGTGACGCCGGATACACCGCAATCCGGTGTGCCATAAAATAACTCCGCAAATGGTATCTATTCGGCTTAGTGTAGCGCGTTGTGGACAATTTCACAAAACAGGTCACGGTAAGGAAATCAAAACCGGAAGCTGGCACTCGTTACCTTACCTTCTGGTTAGCACTTTGCCGTGTGGTTTGACACAGCAAACCACATGTATTACAAAGATTTACTTTGTGACAGATAACTGATGATGGAGAGCAATATGCGACTATTGCTGCTTGTTGCCACAGGTGTAGTAGCGCTGGCGATTGCGTTTTTCGGATGGCGTGTGCTGCAAAATATGGAGAAAACGGGCAGGCGGGGCATACGCGGGATGCTGCCGCTGATTATTGTTGTGGTGATCTTGATCCTCGCTGCGAGTGGCACATCTTTCATCGCTATCGTCAACAACCCGGATATTCAGCGGGTAGACCTGCGGGCACGCGCTACCGCACTTGCAGAAGGCACGGAATTCGCCCCACTGGACGAGATACAGCCCACCCCGATTAATGCCACCCGCATTCCCCCTACCGACGAACCGTTCCCGATGACGGCTACTACACTGGTCGCAGAGGCCACTGCAACCGAGCAGACAGAAGCCATGCCATCGGCTACAACAATTCCCTCAGTAGCCCCGGCAGACGACATCCCGCTGCTGCCGCCCGTGTTAACCGCCACACAGATGGTCGCCGAAGCCGAGCAAACGATCTCAGCTGCGCGTGTACAGGCGCTCACGCCCACAGCAACACCCCGTGCCGCGCAGAATGACCCGTTCGTGCTGACAGCAATTGCACTGGTGGAGCAGGTCACGCAGCAGGCCGGGGGCGACGACAACAATGTAGACGTTGATGCAGATGCAGACGAGGATCCGTTTGTGCTGACGGCAACTACGATTGTAGAAGAGGCTGCGTCACCAGATGATGCCACGGAAGAAACCGATTAACATAGCAGCCAGCATCAGATGCCACCGCTCTAATCGGCCTGAAACCCCAGTTTTGCAGATACAGCCATCGCTGTCTTCGTAAGCTGCTGCACCAGTTCAGGGATTTTTTCGTCTGTCAGGCGGATGCCGGGGCCAGAAAGCCCCATCGCAGCCACAGTTCGCCCCTCACGGTTGCGTATGGGAGCCGCCAGCCCACGCACCCCTGGCGTTAACTCCTCATCATCCAGTGCATAGCCCACGTCCCGAACATGCTTCAGGTGGGTTTTCAGAACATCTGCATCCAGAATCGTTCTGTCCGTGTAGCGGGTG
>JBCCQC010000728.1:0-2815 GCA_039024535.1 Chloroflexota bacterium | reverse complement strand
GCTGCTGGCCGGTGCGCTGCTGGGCTGGGCGCGGGCGATGGGCGAGTTCGGGGCAACGCTGATTTTTGCCGGGAGCCTGCGCGGGCGCACGCAAACCATGCCGCTGTATATTTACAGTGTGCTGGAGCGCGACGTGGATGAAGAGGTGTGGGCGGGGGTGCTGCTGCTGGGGGTGGCGTTTGTCGCGCTCAGCGGGTCGCGGTGGCTGGGCGGCTGATGTTAGACGCCACGGGCTGGCAGCGTGACCGTGACAACCGTGCCTGTATCCAATTTGCTATCCAGCATCACAGTGCCCTCCATAGCTTCCACAATATTACGCACAATCACCAGCCCCAGCCCCGTCCCATTGATAGTTTTGACATTCTCTGCCCGGTAGAACGGCTGGAACAGGTTTTTGATCTCATTGTCCGGGATGCCAATGCCGTTGTCTGCAACCTGAATCACAAAATTGTTGGCCTCACGTAACACCAGTATATCAATCGTGCTGGCGGGGTCACTGTAGCGGGCGGCATTGGTCAGCAGGTTGTCCAGCACGTAGTGCAGCCAGCGTTCATCGGCTATAATCACTTCTGCATCTGGCGCACAGCTTACCCGAACCGGATTGTCATGTTTCTGGCTCAGGTTATACACAACCTGCCGGGTGAACTGCACCATGTCTATAGGCTGGTGCTTGAACACAAAGCCGTCGTTGTCGTTGCGCACTACCATATCAATATCATCCAGAATGCGCGTCAGGTGGCTCACCTGCTCCTGGATAGACAGCAGGCGTCTCTGCCGCTTATCTGGTGTGAGCCGGTCATTGTACTGGTTCAGCAGGTCACTTGCACTGCGGATGGTTGCCAGCGGTGTACGCAGTTCATGCGAGAGTGTAATCATGAGTTTGCGGCGGATTTCGCCCAGTTCGCGCTCTTTTGCCAGCTCAATTTCCAGTTTCTCTTTTGCGCTGCGCTCCTTTTCGCGCTCCACCCGCTCGGTAATGTCCACAAAGATGCAGATCACGCCCTCAGGGTTGTCCCCCTCATAAATGGCGTGCGTGCGCAGTTCATAGGCGTTTTCACGAAAGAAAAGGGTGGTGCTGGTTTCCTGCATGGTCATGGCATCTTCCAGCGCCGCTGTAAATTGCGGGCGGTCAGCAAATAGTTTGTAGATTGACTCCCCGATGTGCGGCAGTCCGTCGTCAAACAGCCGGTACGACCGGGTGCCGGTTGCCAGCATGACATCGCCTGTCCTGCTCAACATCAGCAGTACCACCGGGGAGTTTGTTGCCAGTGTGTGGTAAAGCGCTTCGCTGATTTCAAGATCGCGGGATGTGCGCAGCAGTTCGTCCTGTAAAATATCCTCAAAGCGCAGCAGTTCCGTCCTGCATCTGGCTATCGGCCATCTGCTGGTAGCGTTCGGTTTCTTTTCGCCAGTGGGAAGATTCCTGGAAGCCGGTAAACATCATGGCGGGCAGGTGCTTCGTTAGAACAAAGTCTTCCAGCGTGTGGGAAAGATGAACCAGTGTAGCTTTCGTCAGTTGAACAATGGGCAGTTCATCGCCAATTTTGTCCTGCAAGGTTTGAAAAATGGATAGCTGTGCCATAATGACCCTGTCTCATCGGCGTAATATGCTGTTTCTGTAATGTGTCAATTTATTGTGCTGATTGTACATTACTTTTAGCGCTGCGTGCGACTAGTATTGAGTAAAAATACGTCAGGGAGGAGAAATTCATTCATGGCTCGTACATTTGATGTCGTGATTATCGGCGGGGGGCAGGCTGGCCTGGTAACAGGCTATTACCTGAACGAGCATACCCGCAACTATGTGATACTGGATGCGAACGAGCAGATTGGCGGGGCGTGGCAGCACTACTACGAAAGCCTGACGCTGTTTTCGCCAGTGCGCTGGGCAGAGCTACCCGGCCTCAAGCTGGACGCCGACCCCGACCACTACCCCACCCGCAACGAAGTGATTGACTACCTGCGCGAGTATGCCCGTGTGCATGATTTGCCGGTGCGCAGCGGTGTGCGCGTGACCTCTGTGGAGCGCGACGACAACGGATTCACAATTATTACGGAAAACGGCGATATTTATCACGCGCGGGCGGTCATCAGCGCCAGCGGCCCACATAACACACCGCATATGCCGCAACTGGAGGGAGCCGAGACGTTCAGGGGGCCGCGCGTCCATTCATATGACTACAAAAATGCGGAACCGTACCGTGACCAGCATGTGGTGGTCATTGGCTCTGGTGATAGTGCGATACAGATTGCCTATGAATTGGCAGATGTGGCGCGTGTTTCGATGGCCGTGCGGCGTGAATTGAAGTTCATGCCGAAGTATGTGCTGGGGCTGAGCCTGTTCTGGTGGTTGCACGAAACGGGCTACGACGAACTGCCGCTGGGACGGTTTATGCAGGTGAAGGGGAGCGAGAAAGTTATCGGCAAAGAGCCATACCAGACGGCGCTGGCGAACGGGAACCCGACGCCGAAGCCGATGTTCACGCACTACATGGAAAACGGCGTGGTGTGGGGCGATGGCACTTACGAGGACGTGGATGCGGTGATCTATGCGACGGGGTACCGTCCGGGGTTGGGCTACCTGCAAAACATGGGCGCACTGGACGCGGACGGGATGCCGTGCCACCACATCGGTATTAGCGAGCGCGTGGAAGGTTTGTTTTACGTTGGCCTGTTCGGGCAGCGGTCACATGCCTCTGCGACGCTGCGCGGCGTGGATAAAGACGCACGGTTCATCGTGCGTAAGGTACTGGATCACCTGAAACACACCGCACCAGAGTCGCAGCGTGAACTGGCTGCCGGAGATTAGCGTCGG
>JBCCQC010000727.1:0-2820 GCA_039024535.1 Chloroflexota bacterium | reverse complement strand
TGCACGCGCATCTGCACGTACATATGCTCAGCATGTATAATCGTTAGATGTTGTTCTATTTGAATTCAGACCGGGGTTGTCATCAACATCAGGAGCATCACATGGCAGTAAAGTTCGATTGGCTCATCAAAGATCGCGTCATCTACAGTAGAACTATCGGCGTGGGACGTAAAGATGATCTGGTTTTTATGCGAGAAACCGCCATCGCCATGATTGCGGCAGGCACACCACCCGTCCATTATATTGCCGATGCAACTTACCAGAACGGCCACGATCTGGGTTTTCGGGATATGCGCGAGGTCTTCCTGAACAGAATCGAGCCGTCACCGAAGCGTGGCTGGACGGTGGGCGTTCTGCCATCGCCCATGCTGCGCCTGCTGGCAAGCCTTGCCGGGCAATTTGGCCGGTTCCCTCAACGTGAGTTCACCGCCATTGAGGATGCGCTGGCATTCCTTGTGCAACAGGACGACACCCTCCCGGACCATGAGGCGCTCATGATTGCCTACCGCCTACTCGATGAACATTATTACTGATGAAAATACTCGCATTTCATTGCTTTGCACTTCCTGCCTGCACACACACGACTTATCACAGGAAATATTCCCCATATGATACACTTTGCGAAAAAGTGCTTGACTTAGAGTTCACTCGAAGGTGTAGGATGCAAACATGACTGGATACACGATTGCACAGGCTTCACAGAAAACTGGACTGAGTACCTACACGCTGCGTTACTACGAGGACATCGGATTGCTGGAGCCGGTAGAACGCGCCGCCAACGGCCACCGCCGCTACAGTGATGACGACCTCGGACGTGTCAGCTTTCTGCTCAAACTACGCGATACAGGCATGTCCCTGGAGGATATGCAGCAGTTCGTGCAACTTTACCGCGAGGGCGACGAATCCGCAGCGTTACGTCATGCCATGCTCTCCGAACATCGGCAGCGCGTACAGGCCCGGATGGAAGCGCTACAGGAAACACTGGACTACATCGACTATAAGCTCGCCATGTACGCCAACCAGCAGGACAGTTGTCTGCTGGAAACACAGGCAGAGCGTGAGCGCACATCCTGACGTAGCCTGCTGCATCGGCCCGGTCAACACCATACATCTATCTATCACGGGAGAGATTCACATGAGCACAATGGGCTATCGTTCATTAGGGCGCACCGGCCTGCTGGTATCAGAGTTGTGCCTGGGCACAATGACATTCGGCGGGGATGGGTTCTGGCGGGCCATCGGCGCACAGCCACAGGAAGTCGCCAATGAGATCGTCGCACGCTCGATTGACGCCGGCATCAACTTTATCGACACCGCCAATGTCTACTCGTATGGCATGTCCGAGGAAATTCTGGGCAAGGCCATCAAGCCCTACAACCGCGCAGACCTCATCATTGCCACCAAAGTACGCGGGCGCATGAGCGACGAAACGAACAATGTCGGCCTCACGCGCCACCACATCATGAACTCTGTAGAGGACAGCCTGCGCCGCCTCGATACCGACTACATTGACCTGTACCAGATTCACGGCTTCGATAGTGTCGTCCCGCTGGACGAAACGCTGCGGGCACTGGATGACGTGGTGCGGCAGGGTAAAGTGCGCTACATCGGGGCCAGCAACCTTGCCGCGTGGCAGTTGATGAAGGCGCTGGGCATCTCCGATAAGCACGGCCTAGCCCGCTTTGAAAGCACCCAGTCCTATTACACCATCGCCTCTCGTGATCTGGAGCGCGAAGTCATCCCGCTGGTGCTGGATCAGAACGTAGGGGTGATGGTGTGGAGTCCGCTGGCGGGTGGTTTGCTCACCGGCAAGTTTAATCGTGACGGCAGCGGCCCGGACGGTTCCCGCCGCAAAGACTTCGACTTCCCACCGATTAACCATGACCGTGCCTTTGACTCCGTGGACGTGATGCGCGACATCGCTGCCGAACATGACGCCACCATCCCGCAGATTGCGATCGCATGGCTGCTGCACCAGCCCGGTGTTTCCAGCGTGATTATCGGGGCGAAGCGCATGGAACAGCTTGAGGACAACCTCAAAGCGCCGTTCATCAAACTCTCTGACGAACAGCTCCAGCGCCTTGACGAAGTGAGCCAGCTTCCGCCAGAGTATCCGGGGTGGATGCTTGGCTTCCAGGGCAGCGACCGTGTAGCCCAAGTCGAAGCAAAACTGGAAGACGAAACCGCCGAACCCGCCGGGGCATAACCCCACAAAAATTCACGGGCATGGCACATCGTCATGCCCAACCCCCACACCTGCTACCTTGTGATGCACACACGCCTGCGGTAGCATGTTGCGCGATATGTGACCGATGCGCAGAGGAAATTGCTATGGCAGGCTGCAAAAACTACGATCTCGCGGAGATGCAGGCACAGGAAAACCAGCCGGGGCTGGCGGGCAAAGTCGCCACCCACCACATGAAGCTGCACTATCTCGCGGCCAGCTTTACACAGCCCACTCTCGTGGAGTTTGGCGTGGCGGCAGGGCGCAGCACGTGTGTGTTCACCCACGCGGCAGAGCAAACCGGCGGTCACCTCTACTCTGTCGATATTGGCGACTTCTCCGACGTGGTGACATCCGACGCATGGACGTTCATCCAGCAGAGCGACCAGAACAAAGACGCCATTCTCGCCGCAGCCCCCGCCATTGCCAGCGGCATTGACCTGCTGCACATCGACAGCAAGCACGCCCGTTCCCATGTAGAAGCGCTCCATATGGGGAATGCAGAAGAAGCAATGAAAGACTTCGAAGTAGCTCTAGAAGCCAACCCTTGGAACAAAGTAGAGATTTTGAACTTTACCGGAACCATCAAATTCCGA
>JBCCQC010000726.1:0-2844 GCA_039024535.1 Chloroflexota bacterium | reverse complement strand
TGATGGCGAAACGGTTGACTTTACGCTGAACTTTGGCGATTCATTCCGCTTTAACTGTGGCGCGTTCGTGGGGGATGACCGCCTGGGCATTGTAGAAGCCGGTGCCGATGGCATGATTGAGATGACGTTCCACTTTGACCACATTTTCGGTGATGCTGAACTCGCCGCCGATGACAGCCTGAACGTCCTGGCCCCCGGTTTTGATCCCTTTGCAGGGCTGGCCGAAGATGGGGTGGTTATGGCGACCGATACTGATTATGAGATGGGCATGAGCGCGGAAGATTTCGATATTCTCGTGAACATCCTGCCGACGCTGGGCCACACGGGTGAGGGCCACTGCCTGGAGACGCTCACCGGCACCACCGGCTAAATGAGCTAACTCATAGATTTCTGTTACACGGGCGGGGCATCGGTGTATGCTCCGCTCTTTGTGTGGTTACATTGATGACGTGATTATTGAGGAAGTATCCCCGAACATGATTTCATATAAACGAAATGCCGTGGCCGCAGTGGTGACGGCGCTGCTGTCGTTATGGGTGCCGCTTGCGCTGGCACATGGCGTGGTTATCACGCTGGATTTTGCAGAAGACACGGGCGAGATGACACTTGCAGCGGCTTTTGACACGGGCGAAGTGCTGGACGAAGCGCAGGTTGCTATTTTTGCGCCCAGTGATATTGCCAACCCGTGGGAGACGGGCACTACAGATGCCGATGGTGTGTATACCTTCATGCCGGACTTTACCGACGAGGGCGAATGGGCCGTGCAGGTGCGTAAGGCCGGTCATGGTGGTGTGGCAAACGTGATGATAGACGCGAGTATGGCCCCGGTAGCCGATGCGGCCCCCGAAAGCGCCGCCGAGCCGGTCGCGGTGGATAGTGGCCGCATTGTGATTAGCGGTGATGCGGTGTTTGAAGTGACCGGCGATGTCGTGATTACCACGACAGGCAGCGCAGATGTTCAGGCTGCCGGTAATGCAAGCCTTACGGAGGGCTTTACTCCTGCTCAGATCATTATCATGTCTGCCAGTATAATATGGGGTGCATTGGGTACGGCGTTGTACTTCAGCGGTCGCAATGCAGGTCAGAAACAGGGAGCAAATGTAGAAAATGCACATTAACGACGGACTCCTGCCGATTACCGTGCTTGCCGGTGGTTATGCTGTAACCACGGCCCTGACGTGGTATTCGCTGCGCAAAATCAACAAACTGCCAGACCCACAGGCCGCTGTCCCCAAAGTTGCCCTGCTTACTTCCGCATTTTTTGTCGCCTCATGGGTTCACATTCCGGTGCCGCCCACAAGTGTGCATCTGGTGTTGAACGGATTGATGGGCGTGGTGCTGGGGTGGTATGCGATGCCGGCAATTGTCGTCGGGTTATTGTTGCAGGCGGTGATGTTCCAGCACGGTGGCTTAACCACACTGGGCGTCAACGCGGCGATGATTGGTATCCCGGCACTGCTGGGCTACGGTATTTTCCAGCTAAAAAATTACGTGCTCAAAGGCTATAAGTATCAGCCGCACATTCTGGCGTTTACGGGTGGGGCGCTGGGTGTTGGCATTACCGCGCTCATCGCCTTCACCATATTGATTACGACGATACCGGCGTATGTGGACGTAACGGCAGAGCGCACGGCTATTACCGCGCTGACGGTGGCCCATGTGCCGCTGGCCCTGATTGAAGGCGTGTTTACCGCCATGATTGTGACGTTTTTGTTGCGGGTTCGCCCGGATATGGTGGATGGTTATGCGGCTACAGCTTGATCGGTACGCTTATCTAGACTCGCCTATTCATCGGTGGTCGCCGCGCTTTAAGTTCAGCTTTCTGGCGGTGGTGGTGGTGCTGTTTGCCGCTGTGCAGCAGGTGTGGCTGGTTCCGCTGATGGTGGCGTTTGCGCTGGGCATTTATGCGGCATCGCAGCTACCCCCCGGCTATCTCATTCATCGGCTGCGCTATCCCGGTGTGTTCCTGCTCACTCTGATTGTGGTGCTGCCGTTCTTTGCCGGGGAAACTGTGTGGCTGCAACTGGGGCCGCTTTCTATCAAGGCCGAGGGTGTGGCCTATATGGTGCTGGTGGTGGGGCGCTTTTTCAGCATTCTGACTGTGTCTATAGTGATTTTCAGTACATCGCCGTTTATGACGCATGTGCGCGAGCTGCGTTCAATGGGTGTTTCGCCCATTCTGACGGATACGCTGCTGCTGACGGTGCGCTATCTGTACGAAATCAGCGATATGCTCTCTACCATGCAGCGGGCCATGCGGTTACGCGGCTTTGCAATGGAGCGGTTCAATTTGCGGCAGGCCGGGCAGCTTGCCGGGTTGATGGGCACGATGCTGGTGCGCAGCTACGAACAATCTGAGCGGGTATACACGGCCATGCGGCTGCGCGGCTACAGTGCGAAGGAGATCGACATGAATGAAACCACGGCAGAAACCGCCCTGCATCTGGACGCTATCGAGTTTGCTTACCCCGGCCACAAGAAGACCCTGAACGGCGTCACACTGGAAATCAAAGACGGTGAGCGCGTCGGGTTGATTGGCCCGAATGGTGCGGGGAAATCCTCGCTGCTGCTGACCGTGTGCGGTGTACATGCGCCGTCTGGCGGGAGTGTTGCGCTGTATGATGAGCCGGTTGATGTGGGCGCGTTCCACCCTACGGTGGGCCTCGTCTTCCAGAACAGCAACGACCAGCTTTTCTCTGCGACTGTGCAGGATGATGTGGCATTCGGGCCGCGCAACATGGGCATGGATGATGAGATGGCCGAAAAACGTGCTACCGAAGCACTGGCCCTTACGGGAACCGAGCATCTGGCAGAGCGTGTGCCTCATCACCTTTCTGGCGGTGA
>JBCCQC010000725.1:0-2845 GCA_039024535.1 Chloroflexota bacterium | reverse complement strand
TAACCGTGTGGGCTACGAAGACGGCAAAAACTTCTGGGGTGGCAGTTCGGTCGCCAGTCCAGAAGGTGAATTTATCCAGCAGGGGCCATACTTTGACGAAGCGCTGGTGATCCAGGAAATTGACCTGAACCAGCTTCACCGCACGCGCAGCCGTGTGCCGCTGCTCCGTGATGAACGCCCGCAACTGGTACAGACCGAACTCAATCGCATTCTGGGCAAATCGCCAGTGAACGGGCGTGTGAAAGCATGACCGACCCGCGTGCAATCATTGAACTGGTCACATTTGCCGAGGGGCTGAAAAACGAACTGCGCCACAGCACCACCAGCACAGGCCGCCACGAATCCGTGGCTGAACACTGCTGGATGCTGTGCCTGATGGCAATGGCGGTATTTGATGCGGTAGAACTCGAAGTTGACCGCATGAAAGTGCTGAAAATGCTCATCGTGCATGACCTGCTAGAGATCATCACGGGTGATATTCCCGTGTTTGATAAGCTGGAGATGGCAGAACAGGCCGCCGCCGATGAAGAAGCCGCACTGGAAGAAATCACAGCGAAATACCACATGGGCACAGAGATCGCCGCCCTGTGCCGTGAGTTCGAGGCGACGAAGACGAACGAGGCGAAGCTGGCCCGCGCCATAGACAAAGCCGAAGCGCTCATCCAGCACAACAACGCGCCGATGGACTCATGGGATCAGAACGATTACGATTACCAGACGAACTTCGGGCACCCGAACCGCCACTATTTTGACGTAGACCCGTTTTTGCAGGCACTTCGCCAGCAGATTGACGCGGACACAATGGCGAAAATTGACGCAGCAGGCAGGCTGGATCAGGCAAACACGGATGCGGTCAATGCCTATCGGGAAGGCAAACGCTAAATGTCAGAAAAGTCTGACCATTCGCCCTCGGATTTACGCTTTTTCCCGTCTGTTTCGAGCTGTTCGGGTGTTTTCGCTGTGGCGAGTCCGAGCACAATCGCAACCAGAAACGCCGAAAAACAGATAAAGGTACCCACACCACCATCATCAACAAAAATTGGCAGGAAGCCCGCCAGACCACCAACAAGCAATATTGCACCAGCAATGCGTCCCACCTGCCCGGTCACACGCCGCTTACCAATAACCCGGAACGAGCCTTTAGTAAGCGCAATAATACCGAATACAATCATAATAAGCTGACCCATGAGCAACCCTTTCTGAACCTGTATTGAAGTTACACGTAGTGTAACACTTTAAAGAGAAGGAGTCGAAAATTGGTACTTGCAGAGCAAACCCCCACGCACATCCTCCCGCGTATGGACATAGACTCGCACCTTGCAGAGCGCATCCTGACCGGGTTCATCCGTGACCAGATCAGCAAAACGGGTATGCGCCGTGCTGTACTGGGTCTTTCCGGCGGCATAGACTCCGCACTGTCCACCTATCTTTCTGCACGGGCACTCGGTGCAGAAAATGTGCTGGTGGTGCGGATGCCGTATAAAACGTCGTCAGAAAACAGCCTCACCCATGCCCAGGACATCATCGACGACCTCGGCCTGCCCACAAAAACGGTCGAAATCACAGACATGGTAGACCCACTGATTGCACAATTCCCGGATATGTCGAATCTGCGCAAGGGCAACATCATGGCGCGTATGCGCATGATTGTGCTGTACGATCAGTCTGTGGACTGGGGCGGGCTGGTGATGGGCACCAGCAACAAAACCGAGTTCCTGCTGGGCTACTCCACCATCTATGGCGATAGCGGCGTGGCCCTGCAACCCATCGCCGACCTGTACAAGTACCAGGTACGGCAGCTATCGCGTCATCTGGGCGTGCCAGACGCGGTGATTGACAAGCCGCCGAGTGCTGACCTGTGGGAAGGCCAGACAGACGAGGACGAACTCGGCTTCACCTATGACGCCGTAGACCAGGTGCTGTACCTGCTGGTGGATGAGCGCTACACCGTGAATGAAGTGGTAGATGAAGGCTTTTCCCGTGCCTTTGTAGAAAACGTCTGGCGTCGCGTGAAGTCCAACCACTACAAGCGCACCATGCCCAACATCGGCAAGGTCAGCAAGCGCACCATCGGCCACGACTTCCTCTACCTGCGTGACTGGACAGGGCGCTAACATACAGAGATACTATATTGATCGCAAAAGGGCTACAGGAGGTTTGATTCTATGAATGTAACTGAAATTCTATCTGCATTGAAGCGCCCTGTGGGTACTTTTCCGCTTGAAGCTGTTCAGGCAGCAATTGCAGACCCTGAAGCTGTTACACAGGGATTGCTCAACGAACTTGAACATGCAATCCAGAACGCAGATGCGCTGCTGAAAGATGAAGAGTACATGGGGCATCTGTTTGCCATGCATCTGCTGGCACAGTTCAGGGAAGAACGAGCCTACCCGCTCATTGTTGACTTCATCTCACTGGATCCAGAAACAGTGGATCTCTTAATGGGAGACACAGTTACAGAAGGACTGGCTCCAATTCTGGCCTCTGTTTGCGGGGGTGATATTGAACCACTCAAGCAGGTTATAGAGGATAAAAACATCTATGAGTGGGTGCGTTCTACTACGATAAAAACAATCGCCATTCTGGTTGCAAAAGATGTCATCACCCGTGACGTTGCGCTGGATTATTTCAAGTCGCTCTATTCAAAATTTCCGCGAGATCATAGTGAAGAAGTGCTCTGGTCATATCTGGTTTTCTATAGCAACGAGCTGTACCCGGACACACTCTATGCTGAGATTGAACAGGCCTTCAAGGATGATCTGATTGATCCGTAGGTTATCAGGCTCAAACACGTTGATGAACAACTGAAGCTGGGGCAACAAAAGGCACTCGAAAACCTCAGGGC
>JBCCQC010000724.1:0-2846 GCA_039024535.1 Chloroflexota bacterium | reverse complement strand
GCACGGTGCGCGGTGGTGATCTGCTGCTGGCGGGACGTATGGTGGCCGGGACGGTCATTGACGAATCCGACGCGGATGAGGAATTTGATGAGTTCGACGTGTTCGATGCGCGGTGGCATGTGAGCGCCGCCAATGGCACTACGGAACCCATGCAGTTAATTAACCTGACTGAGCTTTCCGTGGCGCTGAGCCTGCGCTTCGAAAGTCCATCTGACCGTTTGCGCCTGAACCGACAGGGCCGCCTGAACGCAATGTCGCTGTATCACATCCGCACGCTGACCGACGAAAGCGCCGCCCTGCTCAACTTTGTGTGGTACGACGGGCGCGAATCGGTAGAAGCGGTAGAGCAGGTGGACACGGGCGAGGATACATTCATCTACGCCGAGGGCAAGCCGATAGTGAAAACGCGGACGCTCCGGCAGCGCAGCAGTAGACTAACGAACGAGGCGAAAAGCCGCTTTCTGGAAGAACACGGCGAACTCCGCTGCCAGATATGCGGCCTGAATTTTGAAGAAGTGTACGGTGAAATTGGCGCGGGGTATATCGAAACACACCACGAGGAGCCGATTTCGCAGATGGACGGTGAGCAGTTTGTGGATGTGGATGGGGTGGTGCTGCTGTGCGCCAACTGTCACCGGATGGTACACCGCAAAACGCCGCCGTACAGCATAGAGGATTTAAAACGAATCGTTACAGAGCAACGAAAGAAACAGAGTTACGATGATTAATACACAGGAAATGAACATTCAACGCGCCATTGATATGCTCGGCAAGTTCGGGCATATGCAGCGCGAACAGACCGAAGCTGTGATGCACCAGATTATGTCCGGCGAGGCAACCGAAGCACAGATTGGCGCGTATTTGATGGCGCTCCGCATGAAAGGCGAAACGCCCGACGAAATCGTAGGCAGTGCAAAAGCCATGCGCGAAAACGCACACACCGTCCCGACGAAATACGCGCCAGAAGATCTGCTGGATACCTGCGGCACAGGCGGTGATAAGTCCGGGACGTTCAATATCAGCACGACGGTGGCGTTTGTAGCTGCCGGGGCCGGGGTTCCCGTCGCCAAGCACGGCAACCGTGCTGCCACCAGCAAAAGCGGCAGCGCAGACGTGCTCGAAGCACTGGGCGTGAATATTGGCCTTTCGCCAGAGCAGGTAGGCGAGTGTGTGGATCGGGTGGGGATTGGTTTTCTGTTTGCACGGTCGCTGCACCCGGCCATGAAGCACGTCGCGGCACCGCGCAAGCAACTTGCCGTCCGCACAATTTTTAACATTCTCGGCCCGCTGACGAACCCGGCAGGGGCGAAACGGCAGTTGATGGGTGTGTTTACCAGTGATCTGACGGATTTGCTGGCGAATGTGCTGGGGCAGCTAGGCTCTGTAGATGCAATGGTGGTGAACGGTTACGGTGGCCTTGATGAATTGACGACCACGGGCCCGAATAAGATCAGCCACTACAAAGACGGTAATGTGAGTACCTACGAACTGGATCCGAAAGCACTGGGCTTTGACCCGGCCAGCATTGCCGACCTCTACGGCGGTGAACCGGATGTAAACGCGGGCATTTTGCGCGGGGTGCTGGATGGCAGTGTGCGCGGTGCGAAGCGCGACGTGGTGCTGTTAAACGCAGGCGCGGCGCTGTATGTGGCCGGTAAAGCCGATAGCATTCAGGAAGGCATTCGCCTTGCCACCGATGTGATAGACAATGGGGCTGCCGTGGCGAAACTGGACGAACTCGTGGATGTGTCGCAGGAGCTGGGTGCATGAGCACGTTTGTACAGACGGATACGGTGTTAGATCGCATTCTGGCGCATAAAGTCACAGAGATTGCAAAGGCGCGGAAGCTCATGCCGATGGCGAAGATGGCCCAGGCCGCACAGGTGCCAAAACCGCCGCTGGATGTAGTGGCCGCGCTGCGCCGCGAGACTGTTGCGCTGATTGCCGAAGTCAAGCACGCCTCACCCAGCCGGGGTGTACTGATTGACCCGTTCCGCCCGGTGGAACTGGCGCAAACATATGCGCAAAATGGGGCGGCCATGCTCTCTGTGCTGACGGACGAACAGTTTTTCAAGGGGCATCTGGATTACCTGCGGCAGATTCGGCGCGTGGTGAATATACCGCTGCTGCGCAAAGAGTTTGTGATTGACGGGTATCAGGTCTACGAAGCGCGGGCTGCCGGGGCCGATGCAGTGCTGCTGATTGTGGCTGCACTGGACGACATACAGCTTGCTGACCTGCACAGCACAATCACCGGGTTGGGGATGGCCGCGCTGGTGGAAGTTCACAGTGAGCCGGAGCTAGAACGCGCCATGAAAGCCGGTGCGACGTTACTCGGCATCAACAACCGTGACCTGAAAACCTTTAATGTGGATTTGCAGACAACCGGGCGCCTTGCAGCATTGGTGCCGGATGATGTGACGCTGGTGGCCGAGAGTGGCATGAAAACCGCTGCCGACGTGCGCACGATGGGCCAACTGGGTGCCCATGCCGTGTTGATTGGCGAAGGGCTGGTCACATCGGATAACATAGCAGAAACCGTCCGGGGATTCAGTTCTGTGGGGAGAGACGCGTGATTGTCAAAATTTGCGGGGTGACAAACCCCGACGACGCGATGATGATAGCGGAGTTCGGCGCGGATATGATTGGCCTGAACTTCTACCCGAAGTCACCGCGTTACATTGAGCCTGCAAAAGCGTCTGTGATCTGTGATTACCTGCGTGATGAACTGGGCGACGAGCGTCCGCTGCTGGTGGGCCTGTTCGTGAACATGCCCTACAGCCACATCTCAGAGGTTATCAGCATCGCCAATCTGGATTTTGTCCAGTTAAGCGGCGATGAATCTG
>JBCCQC010000723.1:0-2850 GCA_039024535.1 Chloroflexota bacterium | reverse complement strand
GCACTGAGCCACTGTTCACCGATTTCAGTAAACACCGCCTCGCATTGCTTGTATGGCAACAACCCGCTCAACCACACCATTTGACGGGCTAGGTCTCTGGTGAACACACTGCCATCCAATTGCCACTGCTCATCGAGGGGGAAAAATCCCCTCACCACATTCGGGGCAGACATAGTATGGGCGTTCTAGCTTAATCTCGCCTCGTCTGGTCACCACCTGTTTTTTACGCTTGCCCCGTTTCTGCATTCGGCACCCGCACGCCTCACACATCACCTCTGCGGCTTCGACTTGTTCGGTTTGGGCAACTGCTTGCATCGTGTCTTGCATCATCTCATGACCCATTTTGCCAATCAGGGCTTCCATATCGGACATCGTCAACTCTGATTTATCCGGCAAGGTGGTCAATAGCTTACGAATCGCTTCTTCCGCTTTTGCTCTCAACTTCTTTTCTAGCTCGTGGCGATCTTCTGTCATGGAACATCCCTTTCTCTCGATGCCTCATTTTATGTCGGTTCCGCACGGGATTGAAATGCACCCGCCACTTTTTAACGGAACGGGTACATCCGGGATAGGCCGGAAGTACCCATGACCTGCGCATTGTCATTTCATATAATACTGGTAAGCTCAGGCGCGATACCTATTAAACCGGACGGAAGATGTAGTGATGGCTATGGCAAAAATACTGGTGATTGATGACGAGGAACTGACGCTGGAGATGCTTTCCACCTTTTTGCGCATCAGCGGCCACGAGGCGCTCCCTGCGCTGGATAGCGCTTCCGGTTGGGCAATTCTTAATTCGGACGATCCAGAGGCAATCCTGCTGGATATTCAGCTTCCCGATAAAAACGGGCTGGTGATGTGCCGCGAACTGCGCGAAAACCCGGAAACTGCTGACCTGCCGATCATTATGATCTCTGCCCATGCCCCGCCGCTGATTGACGAGGCACGGGAGGCCGGTGCCACCAACTACCTCGCCAAACCGATTAACCTGCGAACCCTGCAAACCACCCTTGCAGAGGCGCTTCTCTAGTTGTTCATTTGCTCCACCACGGCGGCGGTCGCTTCTCTTGCCGTTTGCTCCCCGGCAATAACACCTTCCAGAGCTGTCTGGATAGCGCGGGGGGCCGTTCCCCCGGTTGTTTCAATCAGCGGGAGCTGTGCGTTTTCCAGCAGGGTATTGATGAACGCCTCATCGTAGGCCTCACCATACCATGCGCGGAAGGCCCCCCGCTGTGATGGCAACAGCGCCAGCGACCGCACATACTCTCCCTGGCGGTTCACATCCAGCATCCAATCAATAAAATCAGCCACAATCGATTGCTGGTCGGAATCTGCAGTGGTCATCACCCACATCCAGCCGTCCAATGAGGTCGTCTGGTCGCCGCTTGCCGTGGGCAGCGCCCCCACCCCGAACGCTGCATCACTATCCAGCAATTCCATATACACCTGCGAACTCACCACAGCAGCACCAAATGCATCATCTGTCGTCAGCACAGACCGATACTCCAGTGCCCGTGTGTAATCCAGTACCTGCGATGTAATCAGGTCTGCGTCAACACCTTCTTCATAGAACCTCAGCGTTTGCAGCAAAGCCTCTTCGTTAACCTGAAGTTCCCCGTTGGGGCCCATGGTGCCGCCAGCAGCCAGATATTGCACCAGAAAGGTATTGTTGAGGCCGGTGGCACGTGCCGCCGGGAACGTAAACGGCACGTCTGCTTCAAGGTAAGTTTCAAAGCTGGAATCTCGCAGGTTCGTCACGCTATCATCGTAAACCACATGCTGAATCTCCAGCGCATAGGGCACACCAAACAGTTCACCGTCTACCTGGCCCAGCCGCAGCGCACTCTCGTACAGGTCGCCAATGATGCCAGAGGGCACAATGCCTTCCACCGGGTAGGCGACTTCAAGGTCTGCTGCGGCCAGCAGGTCTTCGCGCTGTACCAGCGTCACATCGGGGATGACCCCCGGCGCGATGTCTTTCGCGGTACGCAGTGTGGGCAGGATGCCCCCCACATCGCGGACGCGCTTACGACGAATTTCAATCGTCACATCCATAGACGCGCCAAACTCTGCAATTTGCTGGTTGAGCAGGTCGATATTATCTTCGCCTGCCACTGCCGGGATGAGCACATCGGGCAGCCAGATGACCAGCGATTCCGGTTCGTCCGGGGTGGCTTCTACTGTGGGGATGAGCGTGGCAGCTACTTCCGGTGTACTGGTGGGAGACGGTGTGGGCGTGCTTTGCTGTGCATTACCTGCCGGTGAAAACGCATCACAGCCAGCCAGCGCAACCAGCGCCGGTACCATAAGCCAGAGTCGATGCATAAGCCGTTGCTTACCTTTTCCATCAATAATAAACCGCCGCATTATAGCATACTGCTGCGGAGACTTGATGTGGGCTGTGTGGAACCCTGACATGCCGTTAGGATAAACGGCTGATGACACACAACATGAAAGTGACCCCACCCATGACCACGAGTAACGAACCGCGCTGGCTGGATTGGGCCAGACGTGTGCAGGGCATTGCGCAAACAGGCCAGCACTATACCGAAAACGGCTTCGACCGGGAACGCTACCAGCAACTGGAGGCGCTGGCGCTGGAAATCATTGATGCACACACAGCGAACATGAACGACGCCGACCTGACAGAACTGTTTCAAACTGAGAGCGGCTACGCAACACCGAAAGTAGATGTGCGTGGTGTGGTCTTCAACGCGAACAAAGACGTACTGCTGGTGCGCGAAAACCTGGATGGTGGCAAATGGACACTCCCCGGTGGCTGGGCCGATGTGAATACGCCACCGTCAGAAAATACAGAGCGCGAGGTGCTGGAAGAAGGGGGCTACCGGG
>JBCCQC010000722.1:0-2852 GCA_039024535.1 Chloroflexota bacterium | reverse complement strand
TGTGCGAATCTGCCATGTTTCAATCTCCTATGAGCCGTTGTGACCTCACCAGTATACGCCAGTTTTTGTATTTGCAACCTTAATTGCAGTCAGCAAAAATGTGTCGGATTTGCCTTGAGACACAGGATAGCATAACCAGAAAGCTGAAATGCTGAGTGTCGAAATGCTCACAGAATGGGTGATTGTAGCGATTCTGGTTGCTATCAGATCAACCTTTACGGCAGTTGATGTAAGAGGAACACTTATTGAAAGATGTAAATTTTGCTGTTCAGGGTGTAATATTCTGTTACAATCTGGCGCATAAACTACGCTGGATAATGCAAAGAGAAAACGATGTCACTGATCGTTTATGTGGAAGACAACGAAATTAATGGTGATCTGGTGATGAGCCAGATGCGCCGTATGGATGTCCCGGTCATCGTCGCGGAGAACGGCAAAAGTGGCATTGACGCTATTATTCGCCACGAACCGGATCTTATCCTGATGGATTTTAACCTGCCCGATATGAACGGGGTTGAGGTGATGACGCGCGTCAAAAGCCGCTCACACCTGAGAAACATCCCGGTAATTATGCTCACGGCAGACAGCACCGAACGCACCCACCGCCATGCCATTGAGATGGGTTGCGCGGGGTATCTTGTTAAGCCGGTGCGCCGTGACGAACTGCGCTATGTGCTGAATAAATTCATTGGCACATCCCGCATACTATAGGCATCAACGTACACGCTGGCGGTCTGCGATCAACCGATAGGCCTGCTCCTCTGTGCTCACGATCTTTACGGTATGCGGCACACGGATCGGAATCGTGCGCAGCAGGTGCATCAGCATCGGGCTGCTGGTGACAGCGACCGTCATGCACAGGTTTCTCGGGTAGACTTCGTCCAGCACATCACGCACCCGCGCGATGTCGAACATCGGGAAGCTCATCGGGAAGTTATCAAACACCACAATTGAGCACACCGGATGGTTCATCCCCCGGATCATCTCGCTTTCTGTACGGAAAGCATTCAGCAGGTCATCAAGGCTGTAACTGCCATTCAGCACAATGCGTGTTGTCGTGCGGGTTTCGTTATCCCACGTTACCGTGATTCCCATTGCGATTTGCCTCTCACATTTACTTTTTTCCCAGCTTAATCTAAAGATGTAACGGAGATGTATGCTCTAACGCATTTTAGCTGCTTTTTAGCGAAATCGTTGCAGATTTTGATAGATGTAACAAACAGGGAATACAATTGTAACCGTAAGCAAACCACAATGGCCGACGACGCATTTAAAACCTGCCGGCCCTCCGTCCAGAGCAGACGGCACAACAATAATGATGAACAACCGTGGAGCGAATAACCATGAAACCAGGAATCGGCATTACTACCGGCGGGCGCTACGAGCGCGATTTTAACTACCCGCTGTACGACGCGATAGAAAACCTGCCCTCGCAGTATGTGGATAGTGTGCGCCGGGCGGGTGGCCTGCCGCTGATGCTGCCCCCCGGTGATGACTGGCGCGAGCTGCTGGACACAGTGGATGCGGTTATTGTCACGGGCGGCGCGGACGTGAACCCGGCGGCCTATAACGGCAATGTGAATCACCCGGCAGTGCAAAAGCTCGTGCCAGACCGCGATGCATTTGATCTGGCGCTGACGGCACATGTCGTGAAAGCGAGCACTATGCCTGTGCTGTTCATCTGCCGGGGGTTGCAGGTGCTCAATGTAGCGCTGGGCGGCACGCTCCACGAGCACCTGCCAGACATACTCAATAAAGACATTCATCGGGGCAGTGATGGTGGCTGGGCGCGTCACCCGATTACCGCCGTGGAAGGCTCCCTGCTGGCAGACGTGATGGGAACGCGGGAAGCTGTCACGGCTTCCGGGCATCACCAGGCAGTGCGCGACATTGCGCCGGGTATGGAAATTACCGCAACGGCTCCCGATGGCGTGATCGAAGCTATTACCGTAACGGGGCGTGCTGATTTAATTGCTGTGCAGTGGCATCCAGAAGCCAGCGCCGCTGAAGACCCGACGCAACAGCGCCTGTTTGATTGGCTGGTGCGCCGGGCTGCGGAAGGGCAACGCTGATGTCATGGGAGTGGGCACTGGTGATTGGCGTAGGGGTGCTGGCCCTGCTGTGTTACGGGTTTATCCGGGTGGATCGGGCGCAAAAGCGGCTGGATGCAGAGCGACACGGCATTCCTCCGCGCAAAAACCCTCCGAAACACGCGCGTGACAGCTACCAGATTCACCGAGACATGGAAATGCACCTGCTACATACAGTGAAAACGCCGGAGATTATCGCGCTCATCGAATCGGGTGAGATTGATGCTGCTGTGGAAGCGACACAGGCCATTACCGGGGCAACAGAGTTCATGGCACGTGAGTTTGTAGAGGGGCAGGTGCGCAGGATGCAGCGCGGACGGTAGATGTAGCAGGAGCAGTGACGCCACCCGATTACCACCATGAAAGAGACCGCACAACAGCACCTGTTTGGCGGGCTGATGCGCCGGGCAGGCGAATGGAAATGAAAGCGAATATGCACAAAGCCCTGTACTGTATTTTGATGCTGGCCGGACTGGTTCCAGTTGTGATGGCTCAAAGTCCATCTGGCAGTGATGCTAACGTGGTTTATGCACTTGACTGGCACCCTGACGGCACAAGGATTGCAGTTGGAAGCAGTAACGGTGTCCTTCAAGTCATCAATGCAACCACGCAGCAGGTTGAAGCAACACTGCATGGGCATACCGGGGATGTACTCGCTGTTGAATGGCGTCCAGATGGAACTCAGTTAGCATCTGGTGCCGAGGATGCAACAGTTATACTCTGGAATGATACTGGTAATCAACCTGCACACACATTGAACAC
>JBCCQC010000721.1:0-2859 GCA_039024535.1 Chloroflexota bacterium | reverse complement strand
CGCGGGTCAAGGCCGGTAGTGGGTTCGTCCAGCAGCAGCAGCACCGGCGTGGTGATAAACGCCCGCGCAATCGCCACTTTCTGCTGCATTCCCCGGCTCATTTCCTCCATTGGCTCGTAGTACGTGGATTTTTCCAGTCCCAGTCGCTCCAGAATCTCGCTGGCTTTGCGCTGCGCCTCTTTGCCACTGAGTCCGTACAGGCGTGCACCGTAAAGCAGGTTCTCCATTGGCGAGAGCTTCTTGAAGAACGCGGCATCCACAGACACACGGCTGATGAGGTTTTTCACGGCCATCTCATCGCGCTGTACATCGAACCCGAACACGGAAATATCGCCCATGTCTGGCGTGAGCAGTGTGCAGATGAGGCGAATGAGCGTGGATTTGCCGGAACCGTTGGGGCCAAGCACCCCGAAAATCTCGCCACGTGGCACTTCAAAGTGTGCGCGGTTGACTGCGATGACGGGTTTCTTGCCGTTTTTGTTCAGCGGCAGGTTGTCCAGGTCGGCGTCCAGCGGGAGTTCGGTTTTCTGTCCGCGCAGGCGTTCCCACAGGGTAGGCTGCGGCAGATGAAAGCCCTTGGTGACGTTGGTGACAGACAGGGCGATCTGTTCGTCTTTGAGTTGAAGTTGTGAAACCATCGTGAGTGTTCGTCTCCTGTGATGGTTGGTGTTGCAGGATAAAGGTCTGTTTGTATCTGTAGGGGCATGGCACGCCATGCCCCCCGAATCGTCAATAACAGCAAAACCCACAGGCGGCGGTGCCCGTGGGGTGCCGTGGCTTAGAAGTTAAGCGCGTCGGCGGTGGCGCTGTGGCTGCTGCCGAGCCTGTGCCTGTATTTGCTCACCGGCTTCTACCAGTGCTGCACCCAGTTTCATCATGACGCGGTTCGGCGGGCGGTTGGCCTGTGCTGCTGAGACGGCAGCGCGTGCCATACGTTCGCGTTCTGCCTGTGCCACACGTTCTGCATGGTCGAGATTGTATTGCTCCATGTGGTTCTGCATCGTTGTGTTTGCCTCTGTGTGTGTGATCGCTGTTTGCGTTAAATGTCAGTTTGTGGGGCGCAGATCAACTGCGCCCGGTAATAGCGTTATGGGATGAATCAAGAAACAATCGGGGTACACCCGTCCTGATGTGTTTTGCGCCGATATAGAGTTGTTGTCTGTGTAAGTGCATACACATGGTGGTTTTTCCTCTCCTGCGGTTTCTGTCGCCGCGCTGCTATCGTGCAAAATGTCAGGTAATTGTTTCTGTTCAGTTCTGTTCGTTAAGTCTCAGCCCGTTGCGTGCCGGTGGTCACCGGTTACTGGCACGCCTATCGTGTCGTTGGTCTCTAACAGCCGCGTTCCTGTCTTCACCATCCACTCGCCAACTTTGTGGCGTAGCGGTGGGTCATCAGAAAATGCCCCAGCAGCCCGATGCCGCTGTGCGGCGCGTTCCATGTCATGCTGCCGTTGTTTTGCGATGTCCCAATTTTTAGCATTCATGCCGTGTGTCCTCTGGTCTGTTGCTTCGTGTTTGTCAGTGCATCCGCCATGATGTGTGGCGTCTCGGCTAAGGTTGTTGGTGACATCCGTTTTCCGGTGGTGTGTTTCCGGCTTCGTTGCCCCTGCTTTTGACTACGGCTGTTGCGTGTTAAAAGTTCAAAGACAACAAAAAAGCCGTAAGGTCATTTCGTAACCCTACGGCTCTTGAGAGGCAAAAACAGTCTATGGACAGACTACCTCAGTTCTTGCTGCCGTCGGGTTCGCTGGTTGCAAACAGGCAACAAAAAAGCCGCAGGGTTTTTCACCTGCGGCTGTAGTCGTCGTTTTAACTAAGACGTGCTAGCAGCGAGCAGGCGCACCATTCCCCTGGTATCCACGTACTCTGCCATGCGGCAGATCCGTGCTGTTTTTAAGCCAGGAAATCAACATTGTGCGCTTTCGTCCTTATCATCCTATTCGGTCAGATTGTACGCAGGGGGACATGCGCCCTGCGTTACTCAATACAAAGTAACATGGTTTGCAAGGGGTTGTCAACAACCCGGTATGTTAAGAGCCTGTAAAGAATTCGAAAGCGGATGCTGCGTTTTCGTCATGAAATGGCCTGCATTGTCTGTTAAAATGCGTTTACTGATATTTTGAAAAGATTTGTGTGCCACATTGACTGAACAGGACGACTTTCCAACGCTGCAACAACCCGGCGACCCTGACAACATGGAACCAGAGGATGACCTGCCGCCGCTGCCACGGCCCGGTGAGCTTGACGATATTGATATAGAAGCCGAACTGGTCATCCCGGACGATGTGGGGCAGGAGCGTACCATTGCCCGGATGCTGTCGATGCAAATTCTGTACGAAATCGACAGTACAGAGCACCCGCGCGGCGAGGTGATGACCAACCAGTTCAGCAACCACAGTTTGCAGCCCTTCACCCGCGAATACACGGTGAATCTGGTCAATGGTGTGCTGGATAATATTGACCGGCTCGACATGATTATCCAGACGGTGGCGCAGGAGTTCCCGCTGGATTCGGTGGCGATTGTAGATCGCAATATTTTGCGCATTGCTGTGTGTGAGCATTCTTTCATCGGGGGGATGCCGGTGGGCATTGTGGTAGACGAGGCGGTTAAGCTGGCGGTTCAGTTCGGCTCCGATGTTGCGCCGCGCTTTGTGAATGGTGTGCTGGGGGCGATCTTCAGTAACGAGGTGCGGCTGAAGGCGATGATGGAAGCTGAACTGCCGGACGATGACGAGTATGACGATGATGACGAGTACGACGACGAGTTTGAGCCAGAAGACGAGGACGAATAGACCATGAATATATTCGGGATCGGTGGCTGGGAACTGGCCCTTGTTGTCATTATTATGCTGGTGGTGG
>JBCCQC010000720.1:0-2863 GCA_039024535.1 Chloroflexota bacterium | reverse complement strand
CGGAACGATCATCATTACCGAAGATGAGACAGAGCGCCCACAAAAGGTAGCTGTGTATGCGCGAGTCTCTTCGGTGGAGATGAAGCCGAACCTGAATCGCCAGGCCGAGCGCCTTGTTGACTACTGCACAGCAAAAGGCTGGCAAGTTCATCAGGTCGTGAAAGAAGTTGGGTCGGGTGTAAACGACAATCGCCGTCAGTTCATCAAGTTGTTGGCGGACGATTCGATTACGCATATCGTTGTTGAGCATAAAGATCGAGCGACACGCTTTGGGTTTCGCTACATTGAAACCCTGCTCGAACAAAGTGGACGCCACATCGAAGTGGTGAACCTTGCGGAGAATGGCAAGGAAGACTTGCTGGAAGACCTTGTGGCGATCATCTATAGCTTTTGTGCCCGGATGTACGGACAACGTAGAGCCAGACGGAAAACTGAGGAGTTGACGGAGGCACTCAAGCATGACGACGCTCGTTGAGCGCCATATCATTCGTAAAGGCGATTCGCGCTGGGCAGAGATTGACCAGTCGGCGTGGCTGGCTAAGAACCTGTGGAATGCAGCGAATTACACGTTGCGGCAGCCATTTATCCACGATGATACATTTCTGACTTTCAAGCAATTATATCGTCAGGTTCGTGACAACTACTCACAGGATTACGAAGCCCTCCCCGGAAGGGTTTCCAATCAGGTTCTCAAACAGCTCTATGGCGCATGGCAATACTGGTTTAAGGCATTGAAAGCCTATGAAAAATCGCCTGAAAAATTTATGGGCAAGCCCAGAATACCCGGATATCGCCACAAAATGAAAGGACGCAATCGACTGGCATATGATATTCAAGCGTTTTCTAAGCGCAGGTTGCGTGACGGAGTAATTGCACCATCCGGTCTGACCGTAACGGTGCAAACACAAATTGCCCCTGAGCGAATCAAAGAAGTGCATATCACCCCACAAGTCAATTGCTATGTGGTTCAAGTCATTTACACTCAGGAACCTGCGGAGCCAATTGGCGGTGATTACGTGGCCGGTATTGATGTAGGACTGGACAATCTCGCGGCTATAGCGACCAACAAGCCCGGCGTACAGCCGATTCTTGTTAACGGTAGACCGCTCAAAAGTATCAATCAGTTCTACAATAAGCGCAAAGCGGCGTTCCAGAGCCAACTATCCCGCAACCAGAAGTCCAGCAACCGCATCCGTCAAATCACACACAGGCGCAATCTGCGGGTTGATGACTATCTGCACAGGGCATCGCGGTTTATGGTCGATTGGTTGGTTGAACATCAAATTGGCACGCTTGTGATCGGCAAGAATGAGGGCTGGAAGCAGCACATCAACATTGGAAAACGTAACAATCAGCAGTTCGTGGGTATTCCGCACGCCAGGTTTATCCATATGCTGACCTACAAAGCTGAACTTGAAGGGATTGAAGTCATTCTCACTGAGGAAAGCTACACATCAAAGTGCAGCTTCCTTGATCTGGAACCCATCTGCAAGCACACGACCTACATGGGTAAGCGCGTGAAATGCGGTATGTTCCGAGCCAGTGATGGTACACTCATCAACGCCGACATCAATGGTGCTGGCAACATCATCAGAAAAGTAATCCCGAACGCCTTCGCAGACGGGGTAGAGGCGCTTGCAGTTGCGCCTGTGCGGGTTTCGCCCGTACAAACTAAGATGGTTGTACACTAATGTACACTGCTCTGGATACTGTAAGATGCGCTATGTGATTGTGGATGTGGAGGCGACCTGCTGGGAAAAAGGCACACGCATTGATCGGCAGGAGATTATCGAGATTGGAGCGGTACTGCTGGCTGATATGGAACCTGTGGATGAGTTTGCCCGGTTCATCGAGCCGACAAACGAGCCGCTGCTCAGTGACTTTTGCAGGCAGCTTACGTCCATCACACAGGCGGATGTGGACAGTGCGGGGCGTTTCCCGGATGTGTTTGCAGCGTTTGTTGCGTGGATAGGCGACGACCCGTTTACGCTGGTCTCGTGGGGTGCGTATGACCTGCGGCAGTTCCGCGCAGACTGCGATAAACACGGCATGACACTGCCAGACTCGTTCGAGAATCACATCAACCTGAAAAAGCAATTCGCACAGCAGCACGACATCAAACCGTGTGGGATGGCACGCGCCCTGCAAATCGCAGGGATTCCGCTGGAAGGCACGCATCACCGGGGCATTGACGACGCCCGCAACATCGCAAAGATTGCAAAGACCGTGCTGTAGAACAGATTAAGCATACTTTTACCTTTTTATGAACTCTCAGGCTACATTTTTTCAATAACATACGCTATTTTTATAGTGTCATTGAGCCAATAAGGTAACAAAAAATGTCATTCAAATGCTACTGGGTGGTCCCGGGGCGCGTCGTGTACTGTGTGGCATCGGGAGCGCTCTCTGCAAAAGAGCAGATTGCTATGAACAATGCCTTCTGTAGTATGGCGGCACAGTCACCACACCAAGTTCACTACATCCTGAATGGTGAGCGGGCTGTCCCCGCGATGCGTCTGCGAGAGGGCATAACGTTGCCTTACCGCAAGCCGCCCAACAGTGGTTGGACGATACTGGTAACTCAACATCGAATAACGATTTCAATCGTTGCGCTCATTACAGATATTATGCACGCCCGGTTCACTTATGTCACAAAGGTAGAGAATGCAGTAGATTTCATCTGCGAACGTGACCCGACACTGGACAGGGAAGTACTACGAGATTCTATTCGAAATATAGATAATCCCACAGCGACCAGCGCAGTTTAGTTAATCAGCTCGGTCTCATTTCATAACGAGTGTATGGGATATTACAGAGTTGGAATGGTGAGCATGGCATCCTCTGAGGATACACACTGCCAGTT
>JBCCQC010000719.1:0-2864 GCA_039024535.1 Chloroflexota bacterium | reverse complement strand
TGTCAATAATGTCTCCACTTCGGGTGGACATTGAAAACCTGAACAACCTCGTTGCCATCAGAGATACGGTTGCGACTGTGGTTCTCGGCATTCCGAAGTATGAGGCGGGCCGCTGTGTGCGCTGGCAATGATGTCGTGCGTGGTGCCGCTTCAATCCCATATGTGATGGATGTCACATCAGACTTTTTTCCTCATGTGACATTCATATGACAGGGTTCACTATAGCGAAACCTCCTGCTGGCTGATAATGCGGACATAACGTAAACACAGTCAAATAGAACCAGCAGGAGACACTCGTGAACAAATTGAAGGCTTTCCCCAGACTCGTTATCACTCTCGGTATCGTATTTGCGATTACTGGCCTCGTTGCAGTTGGCGGTGGCATCTACGTTCGTTCGTTCGTCGGGCAGCAGCTTACCGCGCAGAATATTACTACACCGGGTGATGCTACGATCCCGAACGCACAGGTCAATAGCATTCCAACCGCACTCAGTATGGCAGAGATCATTCAGGATCATGCAGCCAGTTATACCGGCGGCCTGACCTACGCAGAAATAGGACGCTTTGCGGTCGAAAGTGGTGACCCCGCCGGTACGAGTAACCCGGAACTGGCGCTGCTGGATGCGTCTGGCAACCCGGTACCGAATAGTGCCCGTAACACGCAGCTTACGGCCTCCGGGCTGGTGACATCGCTCAGTCTGTCTGCAATGGCTATCGGCATCTCCTATGGTGTGATTGCCCTCGGTGTGGCCTTTACTCTGCTGGGCATCGCTATTTCCGGTCTCGGCTATGCTCTGCTTGGCCTGATTACACCGGAAGTTGCTGAACGCTTCGGCTTCCAGCCTGTGACGGCAACCGCATAGCAGTATACGCCCCGCACAGAAATATATGCCGCTCCTATGCAGATGGGGGCGGTTTTTTTGTTGTCACACCCCATCGCGTACTCTGGCTATGCTTTCTAATCTATCAGGCGAAAAGCACTCTGCGTTAGAATTGCACGGTTAGACCAAATACATGGACAGGGGGAATGTGCCAGTTGAGTGAGCAAATTATCAAACGCAACCGTGCCTCGGCTATCATCATCCATGACGGGCACCTGCTGGTGCATCGCGGCTACAGCGACGATTGGTGGTCACTGCCGGGGGGCGGGATTGAACCGGGGGAAACGTCGCGGCAGACGGTGCAGCGTGAGATGCGCGAGGAACTGCATACTGATATTAAGATCAGGCGGCTGCTGTTCATCGTGGAAAACTTTTTCACGCTGGAGCAAAAGCCCTATCAACAGTTCGAGTTCCAGTTTCTGGCAGAACTCCCGCTGCAATCCCCGCTGCTTGACGTGGCGAAAACGCACAGCGGCATTGAGACCGAGTGGACGGATGCGTCTATCCCGCTGATTTTTCGCTGGTTTCCCGTGCGGGAATTGTTTATGCTGGATTTTCCGCTGAAGCCAACATACCTGCAACACAGGCTGTACACCCTGCCAGAAACGGTTGAACACGTCATCTGGTGGGACGAATAGAAACCCGGACGCAAACCGAAGGACAATCTACGATGAAAAGAACATGGCTGCTGCTGTGCGCCCTGCTGATGAGCGCGACCATCACACACGCGCAGAACGAAACGCTCGTCATGTGGCACCGCTATGACCTGGCCGATACGAGTAACCCGAATGCGGTGAACCTGAACGCGCTTATTGAAGCCTACGAAGCAGAGACAGGCGTGGAAGTGGTCTATGAGCAGGTTGCGTGGGATCAACTTGCCACGAAATTGATTGTTGCCGGAACTTCTGGCGGTGATGTGCCCGATGTGGTGGCGATGGGTAGCCAGTATATGCCGTCGCTGCTGGATGCGGGTGTGCTGCGCCCGATGGATGACCTGCTGGCGGAGGCCGTGTGGACGGCTGACCTGAATGAAGCTGACAGCGCCGCCTGTATGGTGGACGGCGAACGGGTGTGTTTGATGGTTCACACGCGCGGGGGGATTACCTACTACCGCGCTGATGCTTTTGATAACGGGTTCCCGCAGACGACGGATGCATGGCTGGACGTGGCACCGTCGCTGAGTGGCGAGGGCAATTACTTCAGTACGCAGTATGCAGGGCGCAGCTTTGCCAGTATAGAAACGCTGTGGTACCCGTTGATTGTGTCTAATGGCGGGGCGATTTTTGACGATGAGGGGAGACCGGCCTGGGCAACGGACGAGGTGGCCGAAGTGGTGGAGTTTATGCGGGCACAGTTCAGTAACGGCTACTTCCCGGAACTGAATATTACCGGGGACTTCCCTGATGCGGAAACGCCGTGGATTAACGGCGATGCGGCGTCGTTTCGGGGGGCAAGCTGGTCTGCGATGTTTGTGCCGGGGCTGTACGATGCGGTGGACAGCGGCGAAGTACTGCTGACGGGTGGTGTGGACTTTGGCAATGCGCCGCGTGTGTTCATTGTGAGCGATGGCTGGGTAGTGCCGGATGGCGCACAGAACGCCGAGGCTGCCGGGGTGTGGCTGGAACTGTTCATGCAGCCGGAGTTGCTGGCGACGTGGGCACGGTCACAGTTTGGTGTTCCCACGCTGCCACAGGCCGCTGCCAGTGATGTGTTCGACACACCGTTTTTTGAGTCTGTTGAGGGGATTTTGAGCGAGCAGGGTGTGTATATGCAGCGCAGCCCGTACTACCAGGAAAGCCTTGATGTACTGGTGGTTGCCTTCCAGGAATTGCTGCTTGAGCCTGAACTGGACGCGCTCACCCGGTTGCAGGCGGCAGAAACCGAAGTGCTGAACCGTTACTGGTAACACATTTACGCGGGGGTCGCTGTAACGATGTTATAAAAACCGTGTGCGGGGGACTGCGGTACTGTTGACGTGAAATT
>JBCCQC010000718.1:0-2866 GCA_039024535.1 Chloroflexota bacterium | reverse complement strand
TGCATGGAAAGCTCCTGAGTTTGCACATTTGTAAAAAATCACACGATACCATACTATACCGAAAACCTGTGTTCTACGCAGTCTAAGCAAACTGTTAGAATAAAAAAGAGGGGCGCTGTCGTGCTGCGCTGGATTGCATTCTGACGTAAACTATAAAGTAAGTGTGTTACCCGGTTCACCCGGACGGCAGGAGACCCCGCCCATGCCCTCGGACAAAATCAAGGTTCTCATCACCGAGGACAGCCTGACCATTCGCTATCAACTGACGGCGCTGATTGATGAGTCGCCGGAGTTGCAGGTGGTGGGCACGGCACGCGATGGCGTGGAGGCACTGCGGATGGTGGAGTTACTATCACCGGATGTGATTTCGATGGATGTGAAAATGCCAGAAATGGACGGGCTGGAAGCCACCCGCCGCATTATGCGCACACATCCCACGCCGGTGGTTATTGTGTCAAATCTGGTCGAAAAAGAGATCGATCTCTCGTTCCGGGCATTGCAGGCCGGGGCACTGGCCGTGGTACCCAGGCCAGCCAGCCGCACCGACCCCGATTTCGCACGGCAGCAGCACAAACTGCTCAGCACATTGCAGGCAATGGCCGGGGTAAAGGTGGTGCGGCGCTGGGCCACTGTGTATGAGGTAACAGAGCACCGCCCCAGAGAATACAACACCCATAAGCTGCGCCCTGCACCCGCGCTTGTTGCTGTGGCGGCCAGTGCGGGTGGCCCCAGTGCGCTGGCAACGTTGCTGGGTGGGCTGCGCAGCCAGCTTACCGTGCCAATCGTAGTAGTACAGCACATGCCAGACGAGTTCATCGGCGGGCTGGCCCGCTGGATGAGTAAGTTTACCGATTTACCCGTGCAGATTGTGGAAGACAACGCGGTGCTAAAGAACGGTGTGGTCTACCTCGCCCCTGGCGATGCCCACGTGCGCGTATATCGGCGGGAAAGTAGCTTCATCACAAAGCTGGATCGTGCGCCGGGGCGTTACCGTCACCAACCATCTGCTGATGTACTGTTCGAGTCCGTAGCCGGGGCCTGTGGTGAGCGCGGCGTGGGTATTATTTTAACCGGCATGGGCGACGACGGCGCGGCGGGCCTGCTTACCATGCGCAATGTGGGGGCACGCACGTTCGCACAGGACGAAAGCAGCAGCATTGTATTCGGGATGCCCGCCGTGGCAATCCAGCGGGGGGCAGCAGAGCGAGTCATGTCGCCAACGCAACTTGCGGCAGCCCTTCGCAAATTGCTATAGAATTAGTATATTGTTACATCATCAATGTGGTCAGTCGAGATCATTACAGAGGGCAGGCAATGGCACTGGAAGCACTACTCGTCGAAGATAGTAAAACACAGGCAGCACAGATCAAAGAAATACTGGAAAGCGTGGGCCTGCGTGTGCGCGTAGCCTACGACGGCCCGGATGGTCTGCGCGATGCAATCGAAAACCCGCCGGCGCTGGTGGTGCTGGACGTGAAGCTGCCCAGTATGGACGGTTTCCAGGTCTGCCGCCGCCTCAAACGCAACCCGTCCACGCAGGATGTGCCCATCATCATGCTGACGGAAAAATCCGGGCCGAAATCGACCATGAGCGGCCTGCGTGCCGGGGCTGATGACTACATCCCGAAAGATGT
The DNA here is from genome assembly GCA_039024535.1 of Chloroflexota bacterium. Lineage (GTDB taxonomy): Bacteria > Chloroflexota > Anaerolineae > Aggregatilineales > Phototrophicaceae > DAOTTY01. The sequence continues at coordinate 1,232 of JBCCQC010000718.1, read as the reverse complement.
ATTTGCATCGGAGCACCTCATCACCACGCTGAAGGAACTGGGCATTCTGGAAGACTGAGGCGCTGCCAACAGGGGACATACCAGCAGGGGCGACCCTGCAAGCCATAGAATTTTCTGTAAAACCCAGTCATACATATGGGTTTCTGATCGGTTATGGCTTTCAAACACAAATACCATTCCAGCAGCACTCAGTCACATTATTATAGAGTGTGGATGGCATGCAGCACATAAACAGCCGGAGACTGTACACCGTATGAACGACCCGAAAGACACCCCTTACAACATGACACCGCCTGTGATGACGGTGCGTGTTGAAGATGCCATGGACATTATGATTGTCCGAGATACCACCCGGCGTGCTGCCGGGCTGGTGGGGTTCACTCCGGCACACCGGGCGCAGCTTTCCAGCGCCGCCGCTACCCTGGCAGAGCTGGTGCTTAAAACTGGCGAAGTCCACACCATCCGCATGAACGGCGTAAGCAAGGGTATGCAGCGTGGCCTGCAAATCTCACTCACCACCCCGTGGCTGGCTGGCGTGAGTGCTAACAATGTGCTGCTGGCCTTAAAATCCAAGCTGGGGGAACTGGTGGATGAAATTATGCTGAAGGGTGACAACGAACCGACCATCATCATGGTGATGTGGTTAAATGCCGACCGCCAGAAGGCAACCCCCGATGACGGATGACATCCCGGTACTGACGTTTGCCGTGTGCCAGCAAACCTACGCGGTGTCCATTATGGATGTCGTAGAAGTGGCCGCAATGGTAGAAACCGCCCGCATTGGCGATGAAATCAGCCCTTACGTTTACGGTGTCGTCATCCGGCGGGGCACACCCATGATCCTGATTGACCTGCGGCACCTGTTCCACTGTGACGAAGCCCCGGTAACGCTGGCAACCCTGTTCGTGGTGGTGCGGTCGCAATCTGACGAGGAACTTACAGGTTTTATCGTCGATCAGGTTCAGGAAGTGGTATACTTAAAGCGCAGCGAGATACGTCCCGTTGACGGGGGAAAAGGGTACATCCGGGGGATGGTGGCCCGCGAACAGGTGCTCATTCAGTGGCTCGATATTGAGACCATCGTGGCACACACCCAGCCCGGTAGTTTAGAAATTTAGAACAGGTCACGATGCACAACACAGCACGTAAAGAACATATCCTGGTCGTTGCCAGGGACGAAAAACTGAGCGATCAGATTACGGAAACGCTACAGGAAGCCGGGGGCTATACCG
>JBCCQC010000717.1:0-2871 GCA_039024535.1 Chloroflexota bacterium | reverse complement strand
GTTGCCGCTGGTGCTGCTGGTGCCTGCGCTGATAATGTCGCTGGTGGCAAGGTTTGCCGGTGACGGACGCAGCGAAGCATGGCTGCGTAACGGGCTGTACCCGGTGCTGGGCGCACTGTATGTAGCACTGCCGCTTGGCCTGCTGATCCTGATTCGTGCCGGTGAAAACGGTCTGCTGTGCATCAGTGCGGTGATGTGGTCAATCTGGTTTACAGATACGTTCGCCCTCATCGGCGGTCGCCTCATCGGGCGGCACAAGCTGGCCCCGCGCATTTCTCCGGGTAAAACGATAGAAGGGGCGCTGGTTGGCATTCTGGCCGGTATGTCCATCGGCATGGTGATTATGATTTTCGGGGGGCGCCCGGTCTACATGGCGGTGTCTCTCGCCGTAACAGTTGCGGGGATGGCCGTTGCCGGTGATCTGCTGGAATCATGGCTCAAGCGCTATTTCCGCGTCAAAGATTCTGGCTCCATCCTGCCCGGTCACGGCGGCATCCTTGACCGTATCGACGGCTTTATTGGCGCAGTGCCGGTTTACTACCTGCTGGTGCTTGTGTTCGCCATGCTATAAAGTTCGATTGTACGCTCTACCATCTTCGCCTCACTGAAACTGGTTTCCAGTCGGGCGCGTCCGGTAGCACCCATGCGTTCGCGCAGTTCAGGCTCATCAATGAGGCGTTGCAGCGCCACTGCGATTGCTGCTGCATCGCGGGGAGGCACCAGCACTCCTGTTTCCCCATCGGCCACAATCTCCGGGATGGCACTCACGCGGGACGCCACCACCGGCAACCCCTGTGACATCGCCTCCAGCAGCACCAGCCCGAACCCTTCCCACAGGCTCGGCATCAGGAAAATATCGAGTCCAGCCATCACATCGCCGGCATCCTCCCGCCACCCGAGGAAAAACACCCGGTCGCGTAGTCCAGCGGCATCTACCTGCGCTTCGAATTCGTCGCGCAACGCCCCATCCCCGGTGATAACGAGATACGCCCTGGAAACGTGCTGAAACGCATCAATGGCGTAGCGCAGTCCCTTCTGTTCAATCAACCGCGAGACAGTGCCTGTAAGCATGGCATCTGCTGGCAAGTTCAACGATTGGCGCAATGCGGCGCGATGCTGTGAAATTTCGTCCGGGGAAGGGGCGGGGAGGTCAAGGCCATAGTGAATCGTGCGGATTTTACCGGGTGAAACACCTTCCACCTCAATGCAGAAATCTCGCAGCGCCTCAGAAATGGCAATGCCACCGGATGATAACCCCCACAATACCCGGTTCAGCAGGCGAACGGGCAGTTTGCGCCGAAATGTGTTGTCATTGTGGCGGCTGATAATAATACGCGGTACTGAGGCCAGTTTTGCAGCCAGCACACCGTACAAATCCGCGTGGATGAGGTGTGTATGGACAATATCAGGTTGTAGTTCGCGCAGGCGGCTCACCATGCGGGGTAGCAGCGTCACATCTGCATGGCGGTGGATGTTCATGCGCTCTACGGGGATGCCCGCATCGGTAGCCAGCGCCATGAAATCATCCATCGGCTTATCCGGCTGAACCAGCACAATCAACCGCGCATCCACATCACGCGCACGCAAACCCGGCAGTAAACGCAGCAAATGCCGTTCGGCCCCGGCAGTGAGCACAATTTTGATGATGTGAACGACCCGCACCTGTTGCCCTTATCGCTAATCAATCGGCGCAACAGGTTACGGGACGGTTCGCCTCACGGCAAGGGCCGGGTTACACGTAGTCCGTCATGCGGCGCGGCTTTACCGGGATGCGCTTCGCACGGCTGCCCATGCTCTCCTTGAGGAACGCTTTTGCCACATTAGACGGCACGGCAATGCCCACTTCCGGCCCGGCCATGATGGTATTCACACCCACCAGTTCGCCGTCAATGTTCATCACGGGGCCGCCGCTGTGCCCCGGGCGCAGGTGCAGGCTCATTGCCAGCCATTCACGGCCATGTGCGGGGCGCTCCGGCAGTTCGTCACCTGTGCCGATGACCACTCCCTGCGTCACGGCCCCGCGTACACCCCATGGGTGGCCCACCGCCATCACCCAGTCACCGGGGTTCAGCGCGTCACTGTCACCGATGGCAGCAGTGGGCAGGTCGTTGCCTTCGATGGCAACGGCGGCAAGGTCAAGCTCACGGTTCATGGCAATCACCTGCGCGGGAAAGCGTGTGCCATCATGCGTCGTTACAGTGAGGCCGCGATGGTTTGCAACAACATGCGCGTTAGTCACAATCAGGCCATCCTGCTGCCAGATCGTCCCGGCACCCTGCCCGCGCCCATTTTCGATGTAAACGAGGCTGTTCTGTGTGTCCCCGGCGATGCTCGCCAGGTTGCTGTTCAGTGCTTTAAGTAGAGACATATATTTTCCCCTTCATTTGCGGGTTTTCAGGGTGATGCATGGCATCATGTACATGAGATTTAGCGTTAATCCTTCTCAAAACCGCTGTATGTAGGGACAGAGCCTGCTCTGTCCGTGAGGTTTAGCACGCTAAACCCCTACCCGGCATGTGTAATTGGTGGTAGGGGCATGGCACGCTATGCCCTGTATCGGGTGATGTTACTTGCGCTCACCAATCGTGACCGGGATGCTTGCCATTTCACCGCCGCGCACCACTGTAACCGGCACTTCGCTGCCGACCACATCGCCCATCAGCAGCGACAGCAGTTCGTCCATGCTGCGGGTACCCGTGTCGCCCAGCTTCACAATCACATCGCCCAGCAGGATCCCACCCACTGCGGCGGGGCTTTCCGGCTCCACAGAGGCAACCAGCAGACCGGTTTCCTGTCCGGCGGCTTCTGCGGTACTCTCCGGCAGGCGAACCGTCTGTGCTGTCACGCCCAGATAGCCGCGCTTGATGTGCC
>JBCCQC010000716.1:0-2871 GCA_039024535.1 Chloroflexota bacterium | reverse complement strand
GTTACAGTGAAGGGCTTCCCGGAGCCGCTGGAAAATTACCATGTGCTGGCGCATCGGCAGCAGGACACCACCCGCCTGACGACCACCCACGTTGCCAATGTCCCGCTGCCGTTTGTGGGGCGGGCCACCCTCTACGAGAATATCATCAACCGCATGAAGTACATGAAGCCACTGGACATTGCGCGTTCTTTCATGCTGGTGGCGGATATGGGCATGGGCAAAAGCCGCCTGATGCAGGAGGCAGCACACAACACCGCTGCGGGTGATTACTTCGCGCTGCGGATGGTGGGGCACCACGAACGCAGTAAAATGCCGTTCAGCCTCGTCTCCGATATGCTCTATACCGCGTGTAACATGTCCTACGCGCTCACCAGCCATGCCGAAGCCGAGCAGATTATCCGCTACACCACAGACAACTGGCATGGCCGTACCTCGCCAGAAGCCGCCGCAACAATTGTCGGTTTTATCTCTGGTTATGGCTTTGCCGATAGCCCCTACATCCAGGCGTTGCAGCGCGGCAACATGAACCGCGATGACGAACTGGCCTTTGACTGGGTGCGGCGCTGGATGCGTGGTATTGCCGGGGAGCGCCGCATTTTGCTGCTGGTGGATAACCTGCAATGGGCCGACCTGCAATCGCTGGCGCTGCTGGAATACTTGCAGACCCACGCCAGCGGCCTGTTTATGCTGGTGGCGGCCCGCCCGGAGTTCGAAAGCGAACACACCGACTTCATGGAAAACCAGCCCCAGCACATCCGGCGCACCCTGCGTGCGCTGACGGCTGAGGACACCCGCCGCCTGTTGACAGAAGTGCTGGACAATGTGGATAGTGTGCCGCCCGACCTGATCGACCTGATTATTGCTCGTTCCGAGGGCAACCCGCTGTTCGTGGAGGAGTTCCTGCGGATGCTGTTCGACAATGGCATCTTCGAGTGGCAACCAGATGCGCAGCGGTGGAAGCTGAATGCGTTTACCTACCAGACGACCGGCACCAACCTGCCTAACGGCCTGATGGGGGTCTTCCAGGCGCGGCTGGACGACCTGAGCGAGGAAGTGCGCCAGGTGGTGCAGGCAGCGGCAGTGGTGGGGCAAACCTTCTGGGAGGGGGCAGTTGCCAGCATTATGGGTAAAAGCGTGCGCCCGATGCTGGAAGACCTTGCCCGCCGCAACATCATTACAGAGCGTGTGCGCAGCCGCATCGAAAATGAGGGCGAGTATACCTTTCGCACCCTGCTGTACCACGATGTAACCTACGCCATGCTGCCGCGTAATTACCGGCTGGGCTATCACCAGAAGACTGCCGAATGGCTGGAAAAACACGCTGCTAACCGCCCGGACATGCTGGATTTGCTGGCAGAGCAATACACCCATGCAGAGCGCCAACTGGACGCGCTGATTGCCTACACTGCTGCTGCCGAATATCAACTGGAGCGTGGCCTGTTGAACGAGGCCCGCACACTGGCAGAGCGTGGCCTTGGTTCGCTGAGCGGGGTGAGCCGTGAGCAAGCCCTGCCCCATGCCAGCCGGTTGTGGCTGGTGCAGGCCCGCACCGCCCACGCACGGTACCGCTACCCGGAGGCCGTGAGTAACAGCAAGGGGGCACTGCGCCTGCTGGACGAACTCATGGACGACGACATGAACGACATTCGTGTGCAGGCTGCTGTGACAATGGGTAGCAGCCATGTGCATATGGGAAGCTATGGCGAAGCCGAAACCGCCCTTACGGATGTGGCGGAAATTGTTGATGAAAGTGGTGACCAGACATTGCAATCGCTTTTGCTGCGGTCGTTCGGTTTGCTGTACATTGCCCGTGGCGACCTGAGCCGCACCAACATGTATCTACAGCAGGCCATCAATGCCAGCGAAGCCAGCGGTAGTGAGCGTGAGATTGCAGCGGTAAAATCGCTGCTGGGGCGCACGGCGATGGACAGGGGAGATTTTTCCACAGCGCTGGACTATCTGGAAGCTGTGTTCAGCATCAATGAGCGCACGACCAGCGTCCACTACCAGATTTCGGATTTGCTGCTGCTGGCGCATGTATATCGCTGCCTGTTCCAGTATGAAACGGCACTGCAATACACCACCCGTGCCGATCATCTCGCTATTGAAGTGGGCCAGACCGTTCCCGTCATCAACCTGGAGCGTGGTATGGCGCGGATAGGCATGGGCGACTATGAAGCGGGGATGGATGAGGTGCGCCTTGCCAGCGAACATACATTTGACAGCCTCCAGGAACAGCATCACGCGCGGCTGGCATACGTCCGTGCCCTTGCGCAAACCGGCCACTTCGAACAGTGCCTGATTGCAGCAGAAGCGTTCGCGCCTGTGGCACAGGAGCACAACCCGCTGATTTATGGGCGGGTGATGCTGTGGTGGGCGGTCGCGTTATATTGCACAGGGGGAGAGGGCGCCCTGCAAAAGCTGGAAACCGCGATGCAGCACGAGGTGCAGTATGGCGGGCGCGATACATGGCTGTGTTACTATGCGCTGGGCATGGTGACCTCTGACTTTCAGCAGTCTGCTATGTACCGGGAGAAGGCAAACGAAACGCTGAAGGCCATTGCCACCGGGTTATACCGCCGCCCTGACCTTGCAGCGGCAGTCAATAACCGGGCGAACATTGCCGGGGTGTTCAACGAGTGGCTTGACCCCGATAGCACCAACCCCACCCGCTAAACAAAGAACGAGTCCGGGGCCTGCAGTGGCATGGTTTCCATCATTGCCAGCACGTCATCCCATACCAGCCCCCGGCTAATCATACCCTCCGGGCGCACGTAACTGCGCACATGATGCAGGTAGTCTACGTTGTAGATGCGCAGCGCCGGGTAATCTTCTGTGGGGTACTCGAACACGTCACCAACCGGGTTTGCC
>JBCCQC010000715.1:0-2883 GCA_039024535.1 Chloroflexota bacterium | reverse complement strand
GGCATGGCATTGCCCCTACGGTATATTGACGAGGAAAAACGAGAACAACATGCAAAACGCATTACTGGAAAACTATAGAGAGCAGGTGGAGTATCACCTGAGCAAATACCCGGAAGGCCAGCAGCGCTCTGCTGTGATGCCGCTGCTGTACATTGCGCAGGAGCACTACGGCCATGTTACGCAGGACGGCATCGAAGATATTGCGGAGATCCTTGATATGGATCCCACACAGGTGAAGTCGATTGCCGGGTTTTACACGATGTACCGCGAAAAGCCGAAGGGCAAGGTGTGGCTGCACGTCTGCACAGACCTGCCGTGTGCGCTGCGCGGTGCCGACGAGTTTTATCATGAACTGATTGACGAACTCGGTATCGAAGATGGCGGCACGACCGAAGACGGCATGTTCACTGCTGAGCACGTCATGTGCCTTGGCGCCTGTGACCGTGCCCCGATGCTCCAGGCGAACTTCCGCTTTCATGAGCACCTGGACATGGACAAAATGCGCGACCTGATGGCGAAGTGGCGCGACGACGTGAATGCTGCCCTCAGCCCGACTGACTACGGCGAAGAGGTCGGCTTTAAAGAGGCCAACTGACGGCAGCGGCAGGGCCGTGCCTACACCCAACGCGACATCACATCGAATCTTATTGTTAGCAAACAAATCAAGTGAGAGAGAGCAAGATGGATAAGCACATTCTTTTACGCGAACTGGACACCCCGGATATTCATAAGTTCGACGTGTACAGCGCAAACGGTGGCTGGGAGGGCCTGAAGAAGGCCCTGAGTATGGAGCCGTCTGAGGTGATTGACCTCATTAAAGCGTCTAACCTGCGTGGGCGTGGTGGTGCGGGCTTCCCTACCGGCGTGAAGTGGAGTTTCATTCCGCAGTCTGAGCCGATCAAGTATTTCGTCATCAATGCAGACGAATCTGAACCGGGGACGTTTAAAGACCGCCAGCTTATGGAAAACAACCCGTACCAGCTTATCGAGGGTACGCTGATTGGTGCATACGCAATCCAGGCGACGGCTGCCTACATTTACCTGCGCGGCGAGTACTGGGAAATGGGTATGCAGCTTGATCGCTGCATTGAGAAGCTGCGCGAGGAAGGCATCATCGGCGAGAACATTTTCGGTAGCGGCTTTGATATTGACATGTACACCCACCTCGGTGCCGGTGCTTACATCTGCGGTGAGGAGAGCGCCCTGCTGAACAGCCTTGAGGGTTTGCTGGGCCAGCCGCGTGTACGTCCGCCTTTCCCGGCGAACAAGGGTGGCGGCCTCTATAAAGAGCCGACTGTGGTCAACAATGTGGAGACGATGGCAAACGTCCCGTGGATCATGGTCAATGGCGCGGATGCATACAAGGCCGTGGGAACCGAGAAAAGCTCTGGTACAAAGGTGTTCTGCCTGAGTGGTGACATCGCTAACCCTGGCAACTATGAACTCCCGCTGGGTACGAGTGTGCGCGAACTGCTGTTTGACTACGGTGGCGGCGCGAAGGATGGGCGCGAGTTCAAAGCATTGCTGCCGTCCGGTGCATCCGGGCCTATTATTCCGCTGACGGATGAGGTGCTGGATACGGAAATGACCTATGAGGCGTTCGCTGCACTGGGTACGGTACTCGGTTCGGCGTCGTTCATCCTGCTGGATGACACCCGCGACATTGCATGGGCGGCCAGCAAGATGGCGAAGTTCTTCCATCACGAAAGCTGTGGCAAATGCACCCCGTGCCGTGAGGGTACCTACTGGATTGACAAGGTTATGGATCGCATTATGTCCGGGCAGGCTACCCAGAAGGACGTGGACAATGTGTTCGATGTGGCCGGGAACATCCAGGGTATGACGTTATGCGCACTGGGCGAATTCGCCGCAAACCCGATTCTGGCGACAATCAAGAACTTCCCGGAAGACTTTGCCGAGTACACCAACCAGACAGCGGTTGAGCCGGTTGCAGAGCCAGAACCCGCAGCGGGTGATTAGTTCCGCATGACGGATGAGGTACAGGTGCCGGTACAGGCACCCGGCGATGCCGACCCGAAAACGGAGTCGGCATCTTCTGCCCCGGATGAGGTTGAACGGGCAGTGTCTGTGGCTCGTGCGCAGCGGCTGTCCTTCGGGGACTGGGTGCGTGGCCTGTTTGGCGCGGATGTGCTGGCAGAAAACAACGCCCGCCTTGCGAACCTGACTGCCGCCATTGAGCAGTACCCGGAGGCCCCTGCAAATTACCTGCTGCGGGCTGACCTGCACATGACGATGCGCCGGTATGCGGATGCTGCTGACGATTACCAGCAGGCGATTGACCTTGCTGATGCTGAGTTTGGACGCAGTGAATGGGGTGTGCTGGCTGGCAGTGTGCGCGAACGTGCCCGTGAGGGGCTGGCAAAAGCAGGGCATAAACTGAAGCGATGAGTGAGCAGATACAGGCAGATGAGGCCACCAAAAAGCCGAAAAAACGTCGCAGGTGGGTGCGTGTGTTAATCAGTATTCTGGTGGCTGTTGGCGGGTTGATATGCCTTGTAAGTGTGGTTGTGATTGGCGGCGTGGGCTACTTCATCTGGGATTTTGCCAGTGGGCCGGGCAGGGCCGGACGTGCCCTGCTGACCGCGATTGTGGAGGAGGACTACACAGAGGCGCTGCTACATGCTGGCTCACAATATGGTGACTCCCCGGCGGCATTTGAGCAGCGCATGGCTGAACTGGGGATGAACGAGGTTGACCGCATCAAAAATGTGAGGACTACTGGCTCTAATGAAGGCGGTAGTGGTTCTGCGGAGGCGGTTGTCATCATGGAAGACGGCACAGAGCGTACCATCCGCATGGGGGCCGGTTACAGAAGTAGTGCGCCCATGAACTGGGTTATTTCGACGATAGGATTTGCGGACG
>JBCCQC010000714.1:0-2919 GCA_039024535.1 Chloroflexota bacterium | reverse complement strand
GGTGCCCGGGTAAAACCCTATAAACTACCTTTTTTGGGTTAACTTGCATAAAACACAAAAAACGGGCGTGGTTTAATACCGCGTTAGGGGTTTATTACCCGTCGCCACTGGATATGATGAAAGTTTAAAGAGACTATGGAAATCTGGGTGCAGAGCAGGTTGAAGATGTTCCAGCATGTGATGTGCGAATACCGGTGGCATCTGGTTTTGCTGGCTTTCGGTAGCATCATCGCATATGGGTTCCATGCGTTTAACCTGACACTTGCCATTGATGACTGGCCTTCCCTGATTGACAGTGACATTCATGAAGATCAGATGGTGCGCAATGGCCGCTGGTTGATTGTGTTCCATCACAGGTGGTTTGAACAGACCACATACAGCCCTGCGTTTTACATCTTCATGTACGTTGTGTTTTACCTTGCTGCTGCCGCTATCTACGTTATCCTGATGGGTATACGTGACCGGGTGGCAATTTTTATGCTGCTGGCTGTCGTGCTGCTACATCCGTTTAATGCCGATATGATCTCGTTTAACATCGGGCCAGCGCATACTGCTGTACTGCTGGCGGCTATAGCAGCGTATGTTGGCGCTGTCGTGATTGATCGGGTGCATGGAAGAGCCAACTATTTGCTTTCAGGTGTGTATTTGCTGCTGGCGATTATTGTGCTCAGTCTGGCACTATCGCTATACCAGCCAGCCCTGTATGTTACGGCGTCTGCCCTCGGGTTCCGTTTTTTGTATCGGCTTATCAAAAATGAGCTGGCATCTCCGCTAACAGCGCTGCTTGTTTACATTGCTGTTATAGCGCTGATTCTGGTGGGGGGATACGTCCTGTGGCGAGTTGAGGTTGAAGTGTCCCACGTGGCATTCAACGTCAGTCCGGTCGGTCTGGACGATCCATATTCACCACGCGGGGGTAATATCTCGTCGTTGGCCGAGTTTCAGATGACCTTACGGCGTTTTGCTTCACATTTCTACCAGTATCTGTTCCGCCCACAACATCTTATTCCTGGCGTTGCGAAGTCGATCTTTCTGGTGATGTTGATGCTTTTTTTTGTGCGGGCATGGCAATCATCGTCGCGTGCTGGCAATTTTTCTGGTGTGCTGGCGATTGCAGGTATTGCTGCATTGTTGTTCTTACCGTGGAGCCTTGGTCTGGTGCGCGTTATCAGTCCTTATGGGTACAGATCGCTGCTGGGAAATATCTTCGTGGCTGCGTGTATCGTCGCTATTTTGATTGACATTGAGTGGAACCCGTTAATGCGGCAGGGGGTTATCATCCTGTCTTCCGTGCTGCTCGTGATATTCATGTTCCAGAACAACAGTGCAAGTGTGCTGACATATACCAACTACGAGCGCGATGCAGCTATTGCGGCCCGTCTGGTGGAAGCCATTGAAACGCATCCTCGCTTCGAAATTCTGCGTGAGGCTACAACGGTTCATGTGATCGTGGTGGGGCGTCTTCCTGCAACACGCGAGGGAGCTTTTGACCATGTTCCCGTGCGTGGGCCGATGTCTGTAAGTTCACTGGGTTGCGGGCCAGTAGTGTGCTCACCCGATAGACTGTCGTCTATTCTGAATTTCTTCCAGTCCAGCGATGTGAATTACTGGCCGCCATTCAGCGAAGAATATAGAACGATGTCAGCACAGCGACGCCTCTCATTCGGGTCTGTTTTGATTGAGATGGAACCGTGGCCCCACGAGACATCGGTTCAGATTACAGATGACGCCGAAGTAATTATCATGTTCGCGGAGCCATGACGCATCATCCGGCGAGCCGGGGTTAACCGTCTGCTCCCAGTGCATACACATCACGCTTGTTCCATCCGCTTAGCTGTGCAATCGCCTTTGATGCACGGCTCAGTTTCTCGCCATCGTCTAACCGCCGGGTCAGTTCGGCCAGCACACGGTCTGTATCCCACACCTCGTCGCTTTCATCGGGTGCGCCACCAATCACGAGAGTAATCTCGCCCTTCGGGGCCTCGTCACGGTAGCGGGCGGCGGCATTGGTAGCCGTTTCCCGGTAGAACTCCTCGAACATCTTGGACATCTCCCGCGCCACACACACCGGGCGGTCAGCGCCCATTGCCTGCGCTACGTCTGTGAGCGTGGTTGCCAGCCGATACGGGTTTTCGTAGGCGATGATGGTGCGTTTTTCGTCGCGCAGGCTCTCCAGAAGGTCACGGCGGGCGCGGTCTTTCTTCGGGAGGAAGCCCACGTAGATAAATGCATCTGTTGGCATCCCGCTACCCACCAGCGCGGTCGTGATGGCATTGGCCCCCGGCAGGGGTACCACATCAAACCCGGCGTCTATGGCCGTGCTGATGAGTTCATAGCCGGGGTCGCTCACGCCGGGGGTTCCGGCGTCAGAAATTAACGCGACATCCCCGCCGCTGAGGGTGTCCAGCACGCTATCCAGACGGGCGATTTTATTGTGTTCGTGGTAGCTGAGCATGGGCGTAGAAATGTCGTAGTGATCCAGCAGCACGCGGCTGGTACGGGTATCCTCGGCGGCGATTAAATCGACTTCACCGAGGATGCGCAATGCCCGCAGGGTAATATCTTCCAGGTTGCCAATGGGGGTGGGTACGATGTAGAGCGTTCCCATACTGGGGCCTCCTGTGTGCGATTGATAGTTAGATTTCTTCGTCCTCGGTCTCAGCATAAAGCGCAATGCTGGCAATTTCGAGGCGGAACTCGCCTTCCTGCTCATCGGAGATGATGATGTTCATGCCGCGTGCCCGTGATGTATCAAAGGCCGGGGCAGCGGGGTATGTTTCCCCGAAAAATGTTGCGGTGGTCTCATTGAAGGGGATGTAAATCGTCTGCCACTCGCCATCTTCGCTCACGGGGGCCTCAAACGTGTAGCGATAATCAAAGCGTGAGTTCATGTCGCGCATTCCGAAGGCGTATTGCTGC
>JBCCQC010000713.1:0-2923 GCA_039024535.1 Chloroflexota bacterium | reverse complement strand
TTTTGTTGAAATTTACACTGATTTGCTGAAATCAGACAATTTTATTGTGCATATGGCAGCTTGAGAACCAAATTCGGCGGCAGACGGCGGGAAACCGGCAGAAGTTGGGGGCGTGCTGGTGGGTGACGGACATAAACTGGTTCCGCCACCCGTTGAGGGGGCTACGGGTAAATGCCGCGCTGTTCCAGTGCCTCGCCTACCCGCTGGATAGCCGCAATCTGTGCCCCGGCCCGCATATCCACAGCGTGTTTGTCAGCATTGGTCATCGCAAAGTCAAACGCCTTGACCATAATGCGCTCTAACTGCCGGAACACCTCGTCTCGATCCCAGCTAAATGCCTGCAAATCCTGCACCCACTCGAAGTAGGACACGATTACGCCGCCAGCATTCGCCAGAATATCCGGGACGAGGAACACGCCGTTATCGCGCAGGATGTCGTCGGCTTCTGGCGTGGTGGGGCCATTGGCCGCCTCTACTATCATGGCTGCCTGCACGCGGCGGGCATTCCGCGCCGTGATCTGGCCTTCGAGGGCCGCCGGGATGAGGACATCGCAGGGGAGCACCAGCAATTCTTCGTTGGTGACGTTCTGTGCTTCCGGATAGTTGATGACTGTGCCGGTATTTTGCAGGTGCTCAATGACAGCGGGGATGTCCAGGCCGTTTTCGTTGTAGATGCCGCCGTTAATGTCGCTGACTGCAACCACCTTGAAACCGAGTTCATGGGCATAGAGTGCTGCGTTTGATCCCACGTTACCGAATCCCTGAATCGCAAGGCGGGAGGAAGTCGGGTTCATCCAGCCACGGGCCTTCATCGCTTCCTTCATGGCGATAATCACGCCTCGTCCGGTGGCTTCGGTGCGGCCTTCGCTGCCCCCGACGATAATCGGCTTGCCGGTGACAATGGCCGGAACGGAGTAGCCTACCGTCATGCTGTAGGTATCCATGAACCACGCCATCGTTTCTGAACTGGTGCCCATATCCGGGGCGGGGATGTCTGAGTGTGGGCTGATGATCGGGATAAGTTCAGTGGCATAGCGGCGGGTCAGGTTCTGCACCTCGCGCTGGCTCAGGTCACGCGGATCGACCACTACGCCCCCCTTCGCACCACCGTAGGGGATCTGCACAAGGGCACATTTCCATGTCATCCACATGGCGAGGGCACGCACTTCGTCCAGCGTGACGTTCGGTGAATAGCGGATGCCGCCTTTGGTGGGGCCAAGCACGGTGCTGTGATGCACGCGATAGCCGGTAAACATTTCAACGGTGCCGTCATCGCGGCGGACAGGGAAATTGACAGTAAATTCACGGCGGGGATAGCGTAAAAATTCACGGATTCCATCATCAAGCGCGGTGTAACTGACGGCGCGGTCGAACTGATTGAGGGCGGTGCGGTAGGCCTCATCAGCAGAGTGGGAAGCGGTACTGCGAGTCAGTGTTGCGACCATAGAATATGGCTCCTTTGTCCGGGTGGCCCGGCGTGTAAAACAATATTTCTCGACAGTATACGCAATTCACTGTAAGGTGTAAACCAGCATGTGGGTAAATTTAACAACTATTTACCTGTTTTATTGGATATAGTGCATAATACATGGATCAAATAAGTTGGCGAATAATTAACTTGATGTATCACGGGGCGGCTGATGGGTGGTGCGTGAGTATCTGATGGCAGATTGTCTGGCGCATTGCTGTGATGATTTGCGGCGCGGTAAAATCGCAGTGTGAACGAATACAACACAGGGATAACCCGATGACTGATATACCACCGATTCGAGCGTTACACGGCGATGCTGCCGGAGCGGGTGCGCTGCGCCTTGCTGTGCAAGAAACGCTGTTAGGCGGCACAGATGAGATAGCGCGTGTGCAGCAGGCCGAGCACGCTGGCGTGGTGGGCATTGAATACAATGCTGATGGGCTGGCGGGGCGTGTGATGGATATTTGCTCGGCGCTGGAGGATTCTCCGGTAACGGCGGCGACAGTGCATCTGGGATGGGATGCAAATTTTGTGGCGACGGACGAACGAGTTCGGCAACAGGCGCTGGATCAACTGCGTTATGTGATGACGGATGCGGTGGACATTGGCGCAAGTGGTGTGGTGCTGGTGCCGCACACGGGCGCACATCTTGGCCTGCCGGATTTAATGCCGTTGAAGGCGCCGATACAGATTGCGGTGGAACTGATGACGATGCACCTGCGCACGCTGAGTGACCTGGCGTATGTGTTCGGGATCAAGCTGTATTTACACCCGGTGAACCGCTATGTTTCGGCATTTTTGAACCATCTGGTGCAGGGTGTAGAACTGCGGCGGCGTATCAAGTTTAATGAGCATGTGCTGCTGGCGGCTGATACGTACCATATGAGCATGACGGAAGATAATCCGCTGGATGCGCTGGAAGACGCAGCAGAGAGCATCGGGCATGTTTACCTGGTGGAGCACAATGGGCGGTTGCCGGGCAGTGGTGTGGTGGACTTTGGCGCGGTGTGTGACACTCTGACCGGAACGAGTGGATGGGCGGTGTTGACCCGGTATAGTAATGAGGCAACCCGTGTGCGTCCGCTGGAACTGAAGCGGAGTGTGGCTCATCTGCAAGAGGCCGGGTTTTAGCGACACAAAGACATGAACCCCGCATCCACATGGGACGGCGAGGTTCACAGGTCAATTTGGGGGAGAGATGATGCTATTTGCCATACGGCAAGGAGAGGGGCAAACTAGCGTTTGCCGCGCTTTCCTCTCACTTTACGCCGATGCGCAAATCGCTCTGCCTGTTCTTTTGCAAGCTGTCTCTCGGCGGCGGCGCCTTTGTTCTTCGGCTTGAACAGCGAAAGAACGATAGACACGACAGCCGTTCCCAGAATAAACAGGATAACGGTGACAATAATACGGGCAGTGCCTGCATCCATTGAACTGAGGGCGGTTGTGTTGTTG
>JBCCQC010000712.1:0-2927 GCA_039024535.1 Chloroflexota bacterium | reverse complement strand
CGCGCACTGAAGCCGACATAGGCCACTACTTCGTTAAGGGAGGTAGCTGGCAGGGCGGCGCAGATGAAAACACACTGCGGATTGGCTACGTTCAGGATGAACCAGCAGATGAACCGTCCCCGTACATCGGGTTCCGGGTGGTGATCACACAGATTGACTGATCCGCCAGGGGTGAATGTCGTAAGTAAAAAGAAAGAGCACACTTAATGAGTGACCTACAGGATTTCCATGAGCGCATCAGGGCCGAACTGGACGCCGCCTTTGAGCGAATCAAGGAAAAAAAACTGCAAATTCATGCGCTCGTGGGTGACCAGCTCAGGGAAGAGGACGAATTCAGGAAGTTCATTAACCAGTACGAAAGCCGATTCCACACACAAGAAACAAAGCGCGTCAACCTCATGAAAAATATCAAACGGGCAGAAAAACGCCGACAATTTCCAGACAACCAATGGATGGAAATGCCGGAAAATCCGTCGAGCGGCCTAAGTGAATTCCCCGGTGAAGAGGCTGGCCCGGCCACGCCCCCGGTATCTAATAGCCCAAAAGTCAGGCGCAGGCCAAAAATCGAACCTGACCTCGACGATGAACCGGATCAGTTCGGCAAACTTAACCACGCTACACAGACTGACCACGATAGAGAAAAAGCCATACTCAAGGATCAGGTCGTGGGGGCTTTGCAATGGGTTTACAGCCAGCAGCAGCTCACACAACAGCAGGACACCACTATGGACGAACCTTCTCGGCTGCTGAACGAACTGAAAGATGCTGATACAGATTATATTGATGCAGTGGGGGTGCTGGTACGGATGCCCTTCGGGGAACACGACCAGCCCCGCTGGCATGCTCTGCTGACCGACCCCGTCGTTAGTAAAAAAACACATGCCGACCTGCTGTACCGGACGCAGCTGTGGAACTGGCTACTGGAAAAGGGCATCGAATGGGCGCAGCAGCGTGCCCAGGCCCCACCCCATTACCTGTACCAGACCTACACGGAGTGGAAGCAAAGCAACATCAGTCGGGAGGAATATTTTCTTGACATGGAAAGCAAAATACAGGAAGAAATTGATCGGCTGGACGAGGAGCTACGCAACCTGAGCCGCCAATCGTGATGTCAGACTACACAGGGCACATCAACAGAGAGTTAAAATACGTTACCCAGAAGGAAGAGCCATGAACGGAATCACACCGGAAGACAGAGGCAGCCTGACTTCCTTGCAGCGCCCCGTGCAGAAAAAGTATGCGGCAGCCCGGCACCCACATATTATCAGCCATGTGGGCCGCTTGATCGTTAATGACATAACCTGTGATAGCGGGGGGCGTTTGTGGGGCGCGGTAACGTGTGGAGTAGCCGCATGGGAGGCAAGCGAAGGCGGGGTGTTTTACGAATTGTGGCACGTGGAGCATGGCATGGCCGGGAACGATACCCGCTGCATTATTACCGCCGGTGAACGTGTGATTGTCGGCCATGAGTCCGGGTGTATCAGCCTATATGAGAACGAGCAGTGGCAGATTCTGGCAGAGGGAGTGCAGTTCCCGGTGCGTGCGCTGGCCGTCGGCAGTGACGGCGTGATATATGGTGCGACGGACACGGGCGTGTACGATGCCACCCACAATAAGTTGCTACGCACACCGGAACCCGTGCTGAGTGTATGTCAGTGGTACGATGATCTTTTTGTTGGTACCGCCAGCGGTGTCTATATGCATCTATACGAGGATACATGGGAGCGCCATCCCATTAGCGAACATCACCAGATGGTGACAGCGCTGCGCACAGCCCACCGTGACCTGTGGATTGGCAGCCAGATGGGGCCGGTGCGCATCAGGGCTGATGGTAGCCAGACCGCCTTCCCGTGGGCCGGACCAGTGCTTGCCATGGACAGTTACAGAGGGAGCATTGCCGTAGGCACAACACGCGGGGTGTACGTCCCACCAGATGACACCGGCGAAAGCAATGTAGATGGCCGTATGCCGCTGGTGGCTGTTAACCAGAAGGGGTTCGCATTCGGTGACTCCGACAACCTGTACTACTTCATTGATAGAACCGAATTTCTGTGTGATCTGCTGCCACAGATGGCAGACCGCAAACAGATGCAATTCGACCGGGCCCACAAAGCCACCCCACAGATTGTCCGCACCTACAGCACAGGTGATGCTCGCTGGCTCCAGGATGTAGAGGGTTATTTGTGGAAGCACAGTGCAAAAAAACCGGACTTCGTGACAGTCGACAGCAACGCTCCCGTAACCGGCGTGGCTACTCTGAACGGGAAAACCGTACTCGGACTGAACAGCGGCCACGGGATTGCTACAGTGGACGGCCTGGCCGCCACCCTGAACCATGGTGTGCAGTTTGTTACCGCGCTGACCGTCCACGAAGATGCCTTCTACGCCGCCGGACGAGACGGATTGTTCCGCAGCGTGGACGGCGAAACGTGGGCCAATGTGGACAACATGGTCACACACGCGGGGCTGGTGCACGCGCTGCTACCCTACGGCGATGCGCTACTGGTGGTGGCCCGCCGTGGACTGTTCACGCTGGCTGATGCCGTCTTCAGCCCCTACAGGCACTTCGAAACTATCCGCGCTGCAGCCAGTGATGATCAGCAGGCCGCGTTGATCCTGCCAGACGGCGTGACGCAGCTTGCGCCCGGCGGGGCGACAGAAAACATACCACTGCCAGAGGGTATTAAGCCCTTATGTCTGGTATATTATGAGGGCACATTGTATGCGGGCACCTCCACCGGCATATGGGCTTGCTCACAGGGGTATTTTGAGCGGGTCTTTCCAGAAATCCGAACCAGCGTGCTGAACCTGACGATTCACCAGACCAGCATCCAGGCTGTGACCGCCACCGGGCTGTTGCAGATTACCCTGTAGACACCGAACGTAAGGACAGACGACACATGTTAGAGCACCCACAGGTGAATGTG
>JBCCQC010000711.1:0-2939 GCA_039024535.1 Chloroflexota bacterium | reverse complement strand
CCGGTTATACGGGAACATGCCGCGTGCCAGCGCAAACGCCAGCGGCGTGCCCAGCACCACTGTCATCACTGTGGCCGCCGCCGTTGTGTACAGGCTCAGCCAGATCGCCACACTCAGCCCGTCACCGGGCAGCCCCGCCCATGCGCGGACAGCCACCGCCCGCCACAATAGCCCCACCAGCGGCAGAACAATCAGCAGCAAACCCGGTACGGCCCCGGCTACCAGCAGACCCCGGCCATATGCCGCCGGGTGGTCGCTCTCGCGTGTGTCATTCTGCACGCACAAACCCCCACTCTACGAAAATGGCCCGGGCGGTGTCTGTCGTCAGGAAGTCGATGTAGCGCTGTGCCAGTTCAGTGTTTCCCCCATCAATCACCGCCGCCGGGTAAGTTGCTGTAACGCTGGCCGCCGCCGGAATGATGTCCAGTGCCAGCACGCGCTGCCGGTTTTGTGGTGTCACATCGGACTGATACACAATAGCGGCGTCCGCCTCGCCCAGGGCCAGTTTGCCCACAACCTGGCGCACATTGGTTTCCTCACTGACGATACTGGCACGGTATGCAGCTACATCGAAGCCGTCCACAGCCAGCCGGTCAAGCACGTCGTCTGTGTAGGTGCGCACGGGCACACCCTCTGCCGCTGTAACGAGCATCAGCCCACCTGTTGCGAGGTCGTCTATGGTCGCTATGCCCGCCGGGTTATCTATCGGGGCTGCTACCACCAGCCGGTTGCCTGTAAAAACGACCGGCACTGTTGCTGTGCGGGTGGCCTGCTGTACCACGTCCATCTGCGCCGGGTTCGCGCTCAAAAACACATCTGCCGGGGCACCCTCTACAATCTGTACGGCCAGCGTGGACGACCCCGCAAAGTTGTAGTCCAGCGTGATGCCCGGTTCCTGCTGTGCAAATGCGGCCCCCACTGCCGGGAGTGCATCTGTGAGGGAGGAGGCAGCAAAAATTAGCAGGGTGTTGACTGTGTTGCCAGCGCACCCGGTAAGCAGCATTACCATGATGACAGACAACTGAGCAGAATGCAGCCTGCAAGACTTTCTCTGTAGCGAACTCTGGGTTACATTCATACAGACGAACAAACGAGATGACCTTTCGAGGTTGGATGGTGCTTATGGCGAACGAAACAATATTGATTGTGGACGATGACGACTTAATTGTCGAGGTGATGCAGGCGCATCTGGAACGGGGCGGCTATCATTCCGAAAGCGTTTACAGTGGCGAAGCAGCAGTGGAGTTTGTGCGGGCCAATGCCCCGGATTTGATCCTGATGGATGTGAGTATGCGCGGCATAGACGGGCTGGAAACCACGCGCATCATCAAGGCAGACCCGGCAGTTGCGTTCATCCCGGTGCTGCTGGTGACGGGTTTTCAGGAAGCGCGAGACATCCAGAGGGCCATCGAAGCCGGTGTGGACGATATTCTGTTCAAGCCGGTGAATAATACGCTGATGCTGCTGCGCATCAAAAGCCTGATTCGCATTAAAAAACTGCACGACCAGCTCAACGGCTAACCCACGCTTCCCTGACGCGGGGTGACGAAACGCGCATTTGCTGTTAAAACACAGCTATTGTTTTTGCGTTCAGGGGATAGCGAGTTACTGTGTACAGGCGCAGGCGTGGACTACCGGCGTGGTTAATCTTTTTGCTCAGTGTGGCGTTCGTGCTGGGGGGCTATTACCTGTGGCTGGGGCTGCAAACCTATTTGGCGACGGGCGGCCTTGGTGTGGAAGCAGCGACAGACCAGGCAGCGGTTGTGGCGACCACGGCCTCTGTGCGCCGTGCCACAGAAGCCGAACCCACACGCACCCTGTTCCCCACGTTTACGCCCATCCCGGCGTGCGAGGACTGGATTGTGAGTGTACCCACGGCCAATATCCGCAATGCGCCGTCTGTAGAGTCCGCTGTGGTTGGCTCTGCAGTGGGGGGGCGCATTATGTGTGTGATTGAGCGCGTGGGCGATACGGACTGGTACCTCATTGACCTGAACACGGATACGCGCCGCATCGAAGAAGCCTACATGCGCAACGACACGATTGAATCGCTGGCACCAACCCCCACCCCGACGATTTCGCCCACACCATTGCCCACGGTGACACCCATTACCCCCACAGTGACAAACACACCGCTACCGACGCCGACAATTGACCCGGACGCCACCCTGCCGCCGACCGCTACCGTCACGCCGCTGCCCACCGTGACCCCAGCAGCTACGTCCACCGGCACAGCAGAAACTGGTCGGAGCCTGTAACCGCATGTGAATATCATCAGTGTGCGCGACCGAGATAGTAACAGGGCAGGTTTGCGGTGTGGATGAGGTCTTGCTTCGCCTATTTGTCTATAATTTCAGTAGTGCCTCGCCTGTAATTGGGTCTGGGCTACTTTTTCCCATATCTTGAAAAAACCTTGAAGCCTGTGTGTAGACCATCGATTGATCGCCAAACCTATTATGAAGCACCAAGTTGATCTGAATCAATACGCCACTTTTTCGCCTGCGACCATTTCATACTCTTAAAACTTGACATTATGAGAGTTTTTCTGGGACGAGTCATAGCAACATACAATAATCGTCTTTGTTCTTCATAACTGTGCTTCACGTTTTTCAATTGTTAGATCGTCGTTAGTGTACACTTTAGGCATCAGTCCCTCAATACAGCCCATGATTATTACATTGTCTAATATTAAACCCTTTGCTCTATATGGAATTGTAACACGAAGGAAATCAAGTGACAGCGGAATTTCAGGGCGGATCGTTTCTCTTGAGAGAACCTCACATGCTTCTTTTATATCTTCGAAAGGTGTATGTTTGTCAATCACTTTGTATGGTTTTTCTTGCTCGATTACCGGAGTGATATTTTAACATCGTGACCAATGACAGGGCGGGAGGGAGTAGATGTCAATTCGAGGGGGCCTATCTTTAGCTGTCGAGTGT
>JBCCQC010000710.1:0-2944 GCA_039024535.1 Chloroflexota bacterium | reverse complement strand
CTGCTGGTGATTACCTTGACACCGTTCTTGATGATTTTGCCTGTACTCTGAAAAGCTGCATGACGCAACAAAAAATGGTTAGTCATCACATGTTGCTAACCTGTAGAATTCCCCGCCGTCTGCCGGACGGTCTGTTGCAGTGCGCGGCGCATCGTCTACAATAGGGAAGCGCGGGCAAACCGCACCTTAACGTAGACGAACAGCCGGAGAGAAACCCTATGGCGTATGGTCGCCTTGATGTCATTTACCCGGACGGCAACTTCCGTTCCTTCCCGCTGGAGGAAAGCAAGGTTTCTGTCGGTCGGTCGCCGGGGAACACCATTACGCTTGATACGGAAACCATCTCGCGCTACCACTTCAGCATCATTCATGAAGACGGCAACGTCTACCTGAAGGATATGGAATCGCAGAACGGCACCTACGTGGATATGAAAAAGATCCCCGATGACGAGCGTTTGCTGCTGCGCGGTGGCGAAGAAATACTGGCCGGGGAGCTGCGCATCATCTTTTACGAGGTGGATGAAATGCCCACGCAGCCCGTTATGGTTGAGGATATGACCACGCAGCCCATCACTAAAAAAGATGTGCCGTTCCGCATTAGCATTCAGCCGCCGCCTATTGCTATCCCGCCGAGTGCGCACGCCTCTGCGGAGCTAACGATTGACAATATGGGCGAGGAACGTGCGTTTTACAACGTGGCTGTGGAAGGCATTGAGCCGGACTGGGTACGTATTGACCGTCCCAAACTGATGATTGACGGCAATGATTCTGCGCGGGTGATTATCAACGTGCGGCCCGTCCGCCGCCCGGATACCGCCCCCGGTCGGTATGACCTGAAGGTTGAAGTGCGCGACCAGAACAACCCTACGGACATGCTCCAGACGACCACTCATGTTAATGTGCTACCTTACTACGGCTTCGGGGCTGCGCTGGAACACCGCACTGTCAAATCGTCAGAGCGGTTCCGGCTGCATATTCACAACCAGGGCAGTGTTGATTTGCCGCTGGTCATCAGTGGCGGCGACCGTACAAAAGATGTGGACATCGAACTGGTGTCGTCCAGCAGCGTGACGCTGAGGCCAAACCAGCACCTGGTTGTGCAGGGGCAGGCAAAGCCGGCGCAGCAGTCGTTTTTCGGCGCATCAGAAGCACAGCCGTTTGATCTGGTTGTTCGCTCTCAGGATGCCGCGCAGTTTATGGTGGTGGTTCCCGGCAGGGTGCTGCAAACGCCCGTAATGCCTGTGTGGGCTGCGATTGCCGGGGTGGTGGCACTGGTGGGTGTGCTGGGGCTGCTTTTGCTGCTGACGGTTATCAGTGTTTTCACTGCGGCAGACCCGCGCATTGTCTCCGCCAGCATCCCCGCGCCACAGATTGCGCGTGGCGAACCGCTGGCGATTAACTACACAGTGGAAGAAGTGAACGAACTGGAACTGCTGGTTGATGGCACGCCGATTGCTACGTTCGACCCTGCCGACAACGGCGAATATGTGCTCTCTGCAGAGCAAACCGCTGCCCTGCCCGATGCGATGTCAATGTCGCTGGTGGGGCGCAGTGGGCGTCGTACGTCTACGTTTGCACTGGGCGAGGCGCTGACGGCATATGACCCGTTGAACATGGTTACGTTTGAGGCCACGCCAGAGGAACTGGTGCGCTTTGTTGTGCAGCCGCTCACCCTGGCATGGGAAATTGAAAATGCCTCACAGGTGCAGATTGACATCGCCGGGTTAGAGTCCTACGCCAGCGACCCTGCGGAAAACTTCGACCCGGCTGGCTCTCTGGAAAATATTCTGGATATTCCGCTGGAAGACGTGGTGATTTCCATACGGGCAGAAGGCCCCGCCGGTAACACACTCACAGATCAGGCGACGATTGCAGCAGTGCTGCCACAGTGCCAGCCTGTGAGTGAGGACGTCACGTTGTATGCTGGCCCTAACCCGCTGAACCAGGAAATCGGCACGGTGCCAGAAAGCGCAAGTGTCATCGTGGATGGCCGTGATGTGAGTGGTGCGTGGATCCGCGTGCGGGAGAATGGGGGCTGGGGGGCGCTGGAGGCGTTTGAGTGTGCCAGTGTGTTTAACCCGGCAGAACTACGCCAGATTGTGGACGTGATACCCCCGCCACAGCAGCCCACCGCACTCCCCGTGACGCCCACGCCGGGGGCCGGGGACACAGGCGGCACAGTACCTACCGAACCGTCCCCGCTGAACATTACACCGGGCGCACTCGTCCCGGCGGACGCCACGCCACAGCCTACCAGCGCAGGGTAATAGGCTGCCTGCGGACGGAATTTGCCGTCTGTTCGGGCTGCACGTCCGGTCAATCACCCGGATGCGCGTAAGATAGACACAGGCGCAACTGTCTGTTTAGCAGAGTCGTACACAGAAAAACTGGAGGGTGACAGGATGCCAGACAAGAACGATAAAGACCTCAAGAAGCTGATGCAGCTTCTGGACACCGCTACAGAGCCGTTTAATGAGAATGTGGTGGCGATGGACTGTAACGACGGCTGCGAGGAAATTGCAGAAAATGCGGAGCGCGTGGCAAATGGGGAAAACCTGAAAGATGTTTACCCGGAGTACGCGAACCACCTCGACATTATCAATTGTAGTAAGGAAGAGTTCGAAGTCCTCGTCAGTGTTATTAGAGCGGAACTGGACGCTGCACAAGAAGACAGCAGCGACAACGCATAACCTATCATCGGGGCCAATCTCCCCGCTATGTTATCGGTAACTGGAAGTAATCAGAAGGACACATCATCATGAAGCGTGAACGCGTCGTTATTATCGGGTCTGGCCCGGCGGGTATGACTGCCGCACTGTACACTGCCCGTGCGCAACTGAACCCGGTTGTTATTGTGGGTAATCAGTTCGGTGGGCAGGCGGCCATCACCCACGAAATTGAGAACTACCCTGGCTTTATTGACCCCATCAGCGGCCCGGAACTG
>JBCCQC010000709.1:0-2946 GCA_039024535.1 Chloroflexota bacterium | reverse complement strand
GCAGCAAATAGACTTCGGCAACCACGGCATGTGACCAGATTTCCGGGGCAAACGCGAACAGACCACACACGCCCACCGTCAGCAGTGGGTCATAGCCGACGATGATTTCGCACAGCCGCAGCAAACAGTAAAACGTCACAATCCCGGCCACAGCAGAAAACAGATTAGCACGTACAGCAAACTCCGGGTGGAAGGGCAGCCACGTAAACACACGGCCCATCAGCAGGTAGGTGGGGTAGCCAGTGGAATGAACGATGCCCTGCGTGTAAATGCCCAGCGTGAACTCTGCACTGTCGTTGGTGTAAACAGATGGGGCCGTGCTGATGATATAGACAAGCGCGACAGCCACGACCGCCAACAGATACGTGATGTGCCTGCGCAGGGGCGAAGTGGGCGTATACACAATACGGGGTAGGGGGCGACCTGTCAGGCCGCCCGATAAGATTTAGTAGTTATCCGGGACTTCGGGTACAGGGCAGCCGTTGTTATCTGCCAGGCCAAATTCAAATGGGCACTCGTCCAGATCACCCTCAAGGCCGTCCCCATCCTCATCCGGGATAGGCGTTGAAGTTGGTGGCGGGCAGCCGTCAAAGTCAATCAGACCGGCCTCGTTCACGCAGGCATCAAGGCTATCTCGAATCGCGTCGCCGTCGGCATCTGGGCAGCCTTCGGTTACATCAGTACCGGCCTCGGTCTCGCAGGCATCTACCGGGTAGAGAATGCCATCGCCATCTATATCCAGGAAGGGGCTGAGGCATACAGCGTCCGCATCACTGCCGGATAGCTCCACTACCGTATCGTAATAGGTCTTGATTTCCTCGTAGATGGGGTCTTCGTCGCTGGTGACGAGAGTACCTTCTTCGAGGTTCAATAACACGCGCTTACCACCTGGCATCGGGGCCGGGGATTCATCCGGGAGGGTATAGGTACACTGGCCGTCCGCGCCAAAGCACGTTAGCGCCAGCTTGTCGAAGTCATTGATGTCTTCTGGATCCGGCGGTATCTGCTTATAGGCAAAGCACTGCGCCTCACTGCGGAAGTCCACGCCGCTGAAGCGATCCAGCCCGAAGAAAATATCCCCGTTGGTAAACGAGCCAGAGCGCACGTAAATGTCGGAGCCGGAGTAAATGGTATTGGTAACGGTTTCCTCGCCCGGGGCGCCATTGATGGTCAGGAACTCTAACTGCGATTCTGGCTGGACGTACATATTAGCCGTCTGGCTCTGGTTCGGGTCGAAGCGCGGCCCGTCCACAATAAACAGGCTGCGTAGCGAATCCGACGGGGCAAGGCGATTAATCAGAATCGGCAGGGGTTCTGGCGTACCGCTGAAATACTGGAACGCCGCCTGACGTTCTTCGTCCACGCGGGTGGGAGGAATAGTGGCGGTGGCGGTGGCTGTTGGTGTGGCTGTGGCGGTGGCTGTGGGCGTAAACGTGGCCGTGGCAGAAAGCTGTACTACCAGTTCTGTGGCACGAAAGATCAACCGCCGCTGGTCACGTAAGTCCTGCTGCTGCCGGAATAGCTGCACGCCAAACAGGAATAGCACAGCCACCAGCGAGAGTACAGTTGCTACCTGCCAGCGATTAAGGCGGGTCGTGCGTACCGGGCGGCGGAACCGTGAATCGATAAACGTCATGGCGATAGAGACGTTATCCTGTGGGCCACGGCTATTGCCATAGCGCAGCAGCGACCGCGCCGCCCGTTCTACGTCGTCGTCCATGCCGTGCTTCAGGAATTCGCTATCGCGCACCACCGGGCCGCCGCTGCTATCGGTACCGGCGTTAAACAGCCCCTCGGTTGCGACGAATAGTGTATCGCCCTCCTGTAGCTTCATACCGCGCTTACCGATATTGAAAGCCCGCTGTGCATTCACGAACGGGTTGCCGCGCTCCACGTAGAAGCCAATATCTACCTGAATTTCCGGGTTGATGCCGATAACACGGGTGGCGGCGTCGGCGTTTTCCAGGCGGGCGGCCTCGTTCGCGCTCATCTGGCCGGCGTAGATGTACTCATTGGCGAGGGTGTGGTCAATGTTCAGCCGCACCAGTTCCTGGCGGCGGATGAGATAGATGCGGCTGTTGCCCACGCTGGCAATAAAGGCGCGGCCATGCTCACCGTCGTTGGTGTCAAGAACAGCCATTGCAATGGTAGATGTGCCTGAACCGCGCAGTTCACTGTAGACCACACGGTTAGCTTCTTCCACTGCCTCGACCATCAGCCGGGGAATGTTCGTAATTTCACTGACTTCGAAGTACTCGATGATGGTGCGTGAGGTCAGGCGTGAAGCCTGCTCACCGGCATCACCGCCACCAGCCCCGTCACACGCCATAATCACTTCCAGCGTAAGTCCGCCGGGGGTTTCGACGGTTTCCGTCAGCACATAATCTTCAAGGCGGTCACGCCCGCCGATGTCTCTTGCCGCAAATGACTGTAACTGTACCATTATTTTTTCCTCGCCCGGAGCTATTACGCCACAGTAGCTTAACTATACAATTTTTCGGGCGTCTGTCACACCATTACATCGCACAAAACAGTTAAAGCTGTGCTAAATCGGGGATATTGTGTGGATGGCAGGGGCATATCCGTGCAGCCCCTGCTATCCAGTATGCTGGATTATTGCTGGTTACGGGCTACATTCAGGCTGACGAGTGAGTTTGCAACGTGGTCAAACGTGCGGTCGTCATTGTCGAACTTCTTCATGCTCACAAACTGGCGTTCGCGCCCCAGCCCGAACTGTGCATAGGCTTCTTGATCTGCTTCGGTGGTCAGTTCGCGCACAATCAACGGGATGATGGGTTTATCCAGTTCCAGTGCTCGCTCAATTTCCCCGTGTACCCAGCCGGATTGCACGCTGTCTGGCGTGACCAACAGTACCACGGCAGCGGCCTGCTGCATGGCATTTGCAAGGGCAATCTCCCAGTCTGCGCCGCCGTAGATGCCGCCACT
>JBCCQC010000708.1:0-2947 GCA_039024535.1 Chloroflexota bacterium | reverse complement strand
GGAACAGCAAACGCAGCGTGATCCTCACCAGCGCCACCCTGCGCACCTCCGGTACCTTTGACCACATCCGTGAACGCATCCACGCCGATATGGTCAGCACATATGAAGTCGGCTCTCCGTTCGACTACCGTGAATCCACGATGGTCTTCCTGCCCACAGATGTACCGGAGCCACGCGAGTATCAGACGTACCAGCAAATGGTGGAACAGGCGATCCTTGAGCTGGCGGTGGCGCTGGACGGGCGCGTGATGGTGCTGTTTACCAGCTTCGGCCAGCTTCGCCAGACCTCGCGTATCATTACGCCCGTACTGGCAAACCGTAACATCACCGTCTATGACCAGAGCGACGGCACCAGCCGCCAGAACCTGCTGGAAGGGTTTAAGACCACCAATAGGGCGGTTCTACTGGGAACGCGCAGTTTCTGGGAAGGTGTAGATGTACCGGGCGAATCGTTAAGTGCGCTGGTGATGACGCGCCTGCCCTTCCCGGTACCCAACGACCCGGTTTTCGCGGCCCGGTCAGAAACCTACGACAATCACTTCAATCAATATGCCGTGCCAGAGGCTATCTTGCGGTTTCGTCAGGGGTTCGGGCGGCTCATCCGCACAAAAACAGATCGGGGTATCGTCGTCATCCTGGATAGCCGCATCACAACCAGAGGCTATGGCGCGGCCTTTATTGACTCGCTGCCAGATTGCACAATAGAGAGTGCCCCGCTGGGTGAACTCGCACGACGAGCAAAAGCCTGGCTGGATTGATAACAACAAGGACTGATACACCATGCGTACTCCCGCCGGGAAGGAATGCAAACACTACTACGAAGACTATCACCGTGGGGCCAACACCCAGGAATGCCGACTGATCCAGGGCAACATGGACTCTCTGCCGTGGCATCCATCCGACTGTAAACGCTGCCCCGTGCCAGACATACTGTATGCCAACGCCAGCCCGGATCTGCTGCTGAAGCTGACGGTGGATACGCGGCTGATGGGCCTCGGACGCAAACTGATCGTAGAGGCAAGCTGCCTGCGCCATAAATGCGAAATTGCAGACCCGTATGTGGGCTGCCTGTATTGCAACGAGGAACGCGGTAAGGGGCTGGATCTGTTCCGGCAAGCACTGGAAGGTGACGATGATTAAAGCGGTTCTGTTCGATCTGGACGGCACCCTGCTTGGCTCCAATGAGCGCGAATTCGTTGGCGCTTTTCTTGCTCTGTGCGAAGCATATTTTATCGAAAAACAGCAACAACCGGGGATGCGTGACGCGATACGCCGGGGCCTGGTAGCAATGCGTGAACCCCGTGACTATACGCAAACGAACATAGATATATCCACTGGCATCATCCTGGATAGCGGGTTCGGGCCACCAGAGGCGCTGCACAAGCTGTACGATCAATTCTATGCGGCGCATTACGACCAGGTTCGTCCACTCACATGGCAGATACCGGGCACAGAGGCCGTCACACAGTTAATCGAACAGGGATACACCATCGTCATCGCCACCAACCCAGTTTATCCAGAACAGGCTATCCAGCAGCGGCTGGCGTGGGCAGGTTTACCCGATGATTTTTCCACATATGCCTTCGTAACCACAGCCAACAACATGCATTCGCTCAAGCCAGACCCGGCCTACTATGTAGAAATACTGGCACGGGTAGGGATTGAACCGAACGAAGCCGTAATGGTGGGCAACAGCCTCACTAACGACATTCGACCGGCAAAAACCATTGGCCTGAACACCTATCTGGTTAACGAAAATCTTGACAGCGGCCACGAAGCCGACAGCCACGGCACCACCGCAGACTTCCTCGCAGCAGTTAATGACGGCTGGTTACAACAGGTACCCGGACGGCCCCTCTCCCCGGCCATGATTGAACATGAACTGCGTGGCAATGTGCTCGCACTATTCGGTCTCCTTTCCGAGGTCAGGCCGCACCAGTGGACGCAGCACCCCGACCCGGACGAATGGTCGATTTTGCAGGTGGTGTGCCACCTGCTGGAGCGCGAAACCAATCTACAGCGGCCACGGCTCCAGCAAATATTACACGAAGACAATCCGTTTTTGAGTGTACCTTCTGAGCCAGACACGCCATCAGAAGCTGCCGGGGCCGACCACGCCATGCAAGTTGCCTACCGGTTCGCAAAAGAGCGTGAGGCCACACTGGAGTTCGTCCGGGGGCTATCACAGTCAGACTGGCAACTTCCGGCCACACACAGCATCTTCAGTAATACCACCCTGCTGGAAATGGCACATTTTACTGCACAGCACGACCGGATGCACATCACACAGATTTGCCAGACCCTTGGCCGGTGTGACTAACTTTTCCATTTCGACGCATTGTGCTATATTATTTCCAGTTCCATTATAGAGTTCATCAAGGATTACCATGAACGGCACACAGGGTTCAAAGTCTCAGCTAAACGTCATTCTGCTTGCCTTCGAGTTCGATTCGCAATACTTCCAGAGCCTGCACCACGAACTGAGCCGACATGGACACATGCCCCTGCTTGCAAACTCCGAACAGGAAGCAACAGACTGCATGGATGTACACGAGATAGAAGCCATCATCTCTGATGATAGCGATGTTGCCCTGAGGCTGCTCACCGATATTGACCGCAATGCCTTTGATGAAACCGAGCGCCCTTTTTTCTGTGTCATCACCAACGGGGATCTGGAATCGGACATGGATGAAGTCATTGATATGTACCTGCCCCCCCTGCCCCCAAACTTTATTGAGCGACATGTTCGTTCATCAATTAACTATCGCCGCCGCATCAGCCGCCTGAAGAAAAGTGAGCAGGAGATTAACCTGCTGAAGAATGCGATTGTTCGCAATGTCTCACACGAATTAAAGACACCGCTGCTCCAGGTCAAGGCAGCCGTGGGGTTGATAGCGGAAGACTCTCGTGATGATAAGCTCTCCTACATGGCGGTAACAGCCACTGC
>JBCCQC010000707.1:0-2948 GCA_039024535.1 Chloroflexota bacterium | reverse complement strand
TGAGATCATTAATGAAATCAAAGACGTGCTTTTCACTGCTTTAACACGCTAATTTAGCGATGGAAATGTTATATTTAAGAATACCACACCAGTATGTCAACATTTTTAATCCCACCTGTACACTGCCCCGCATTTGCTCATAATGGTTTACAAAGCACGCCGAGGAGAGATACATGGCACTCCCACAGCAAAACACAATGACACCCACCCAGTATCTCGCATTTGAGCGCAGCAGCGACATTCGCCACGAATACATTGACGGCTATGTGTATGCGATGACTGGCGGTAGCGAGAATCACAACCTGATTGTAGTCAACCTGTCAGGCATTTTCTGGGCCAGCTTTCGCAAACGCCCGTGCAAGGTTTATGCAGAAGGAATGCGCGTGCAGGCTGGCAAAAACTATCTGTACCCGGATATTGTCGCGCTGTGCGGCAAAGCGGAGTTTGCAGACAACACATTCGATATGCTCACGAACCCGCAGGTTATCGTTGAAGTGCAATCCCCCACGACAAAGCGCTATGACGAAGGCGGCAAGTTCGAACTATACCGGCGTCTGGATACCCTGCAGGAATACCTGCTGGTTTCACAGGAAACACCGCATGTTTCCCATTACGTCCGGCAGGAGAACGGCGCGTGGTTGCCGCATGACATCATCGGGCTGGATGCCACAGTGAATATTGTAACGGTAGATGTTGAGTTACCGCTGGAAGACATCTACGAAAAAGTCACGTTCCCGGAACCGGATACACCGGACGAGGCACACGGTTAGACAATCCCACCTGTACACTGTCCCGCATTTGCCCATAATGTTAAGCGAATCATGAGATCAGGACACACAGCATCCGATGAAACGGTTTTTCATTTCGCTGGGGGCGGGGCTGGTAATCGGCGTGGTGGCTGGACTGGTGTACGGCTGGGGCATCGCGCCCATTGAGTACACCAACGGCCCGGTAACGGCCCTGCGCCAGGATTACATCGAAGACTACACGGTCATGGTTGCCGAGGGCTACCTCTCCGATAGCAGCGTGGACGGCGCGTTTGAGCGACTGCGCCTGCTGCAACTCGACAACATCCCGCTACATGTACAGACCATCACCGAAGGCTATATTTCCAGTTCCCGTAACATCGCGGATATTCAGGCGCTGGTTGCGCTGAGTGAGGGTATGGGACGCCTCACGCCCATCATGGAGCCGTACCGCCGGGTGACGCTGCCGGGGGCAAACAGCCAGTGACCGACGACCCATTTACCACAGCGGATGCCCCAGTAAACGAACTCGCGCCGGACTCGCGTTATTTGCGGCGGCGCTGGACGCGGCTGGTGTCGTGGCCGGGGTTGATTCTGGGCGTGCTGGCCGGGTTTGGAGCCGCGCTGTACTTTGCATGGGTACTCAGTCCGCTGGAACTGACAAATATTCATCCGCGCCAGCTTGGTGAGGGTGGCCGAGCGCAGTATATGGCGATGGTGGCCGTGAGCTACTCCGAGGGCACAGACATCAACACAACGGTGGAGCGCCTGCTGGCCGTGGTGCCTCCCGGACGCGACCCGTTCCAGGAGGTGGCGGACGTGGCGTGTGATCTGGCGCAGAGTGGCTATGGCAGCACGACCAGCGGCATTGAGGCCATCCGCGCGATGAAAACGCTGTATCAACTACAACTGAAAACCTCGTGCGCGGATGATCTGGTGCTGGTAGCCGCCGCCCCCACACAAATTGTGCAGATTCAACTGGCAACGCCAACGCCTCCGCCTCCGCCGACGAAAACGCCCACTGTCGCACCACCGGCAGAACCGACCCCGACCGCGTTTGAAGTGTTTGTGCCCACGCCGGTAGAGCAGGACGAGTATGTGTTGATTAATGTCTCGACGTATTGCAGGCTGGCAGCACGCGGACTGATTGAGGTATATGTGCAGGACTTTAACGGGCAGGGCATACCGGGGCAGCCAGTACGTGCCCGCTGGAACGGCGGTGAGGATGTGTTTTATACGGGGTTGAAGCCGGAGATCAGCACAGCATATGCGGATTTTGAGATGGAAAACGACGTGACGTATACCATCGACATGCCAGACCGCAGCGAACCCGGTACGCGCCAGCTACAGCCGGTGCCGTGCAACACCGAAACCGGCGAAGTGGGGCGCACATCGTATCGGGCGACGTTCCGGCCAACGGGGTAAATGGCCTGATGAAATATGCTGAACAACACTGGCGTTCCGAAAAAGTCAATCTACCGACACCGCACGCGGTTCGTGAGTGCGGCGACAATTTTGTATTTGCACAGTCATTTGGTTCTGAAACGGGCTGGGACATCAGTTATAAGATCGGGCATTACATCGCCAATCAGTTAGTGGCTTCGATTTGCGAAAGCACAGTCCCACCGGAACAACGCATTCGTGACGCCTTTGAACAGATGCCACAGCAACTTTTAGAGGAATTTCCACCTCAACCATTTCCATTAGATGCAAATGCAGCCGACAAATGGTGGGATGATTATGTCGGTGGAACGGCCATAGCAGGTCTAGTCACTGAGCAGCAGCTTTACATGGGTTGGATTGGCAGGCACGAAGCGCTGCTGATACGAGATGGCAGGCTGGTCTCAAAGACAGAGGGACATGTCATTTACTATCTTTTTCCAGCAGAGTCAAAACCTTCCGATCCAATCGATAGCCGGGGCACAATACTATATCGGGGTATTAATTCCAAAATCAGCCCAGAAGATAATCATGATGAGAATGATAGTGTTCTCTGGAATGTGAGGCAGGGTGATCGCCTGATTATCTCGTCATTTGAGTTGATGGCAGTCCAGAATATGGATGCTGTTATCAATGACGCTGGGCCTTGTTGAATGAATGAGTTGAATATGCGTGACATGCTCAGGTAAGCGGATGCGACTATGCAACACGGTAGCTATTGGGGAGTCCCAGTCGAGTCATGCGGTTGAGAGCCGCAATCTT
>JBCCQC010000706.1:0-2953 GCA_039024535.1 Chloroflexota bacterium | reverse complement strand
TGCAAAATCCGGCAACGCATCCGCTTCGTCATCAAAAAAGAGACGCAAAACTGGTTTATTGTCGGCAGCATCCTGCGGCTTTCTGGTGCAATCTTCATTGACCGCGACGCGCCTATCTCCGCACTCAAGACGATCCTGCGAGAGGCAAGGGCCGCCGAAGACTTCATCCTTATGATCTCTCCGAAGGGCACACGTAAATACGCTGATGGCTGGAAGGCAGGCTTTTATTACATTGCGCAGAAGACCGGGATGCCCCTCAAGCCGGGTGGCGCAGACTTCGCCCGAAAGCTGGCGATGCTGGCCCCGATGGTCTATCCATCAGGCGACATCGAAGCCGACATCGAAAAAATGCGCCCGTTTTTTGAGCAGATTACAGCCAAACACCCGGAACTGGCCGCGCCGATCCGCCTCATGGACGCCGGTGAGGAGAAGATAGCGGTTTGATACACGCTTCACGGTCAGCGTCTTCCCAGTTACCTGTACGGGGGAAATATAATGCAGGCAACTGAACATACCATCCACGTTAACGGCGCAGATATTCACTACTACGCCGCCGGGGAACTGGACGCGCCGCCGGTGGTACTGCTGCATGGTGGCGGCATTGACGGGGCGCTGGTAGCATGGCGCTATCTCATCGACCCGCTGGCCGTCACGCACCGTGTTTACGCCCCGGACTTCCCCGGTTATGGCGATAGCCCGCTGCCTGCCAGCCGACCGCGTTACACCACCGACTATCTGATCGACACGGTAAGCTGGTTTATTGACCGACTGAAACTGCAACAGACCGCGCTCATCGGCCTGAGTATGGGCGGCGCTACAGCACTGGGCTATACACTCGCCAACCGGGAGCGCGTGACCCGGCTGGTGCTGGTCGATAGTTACGGTTTGCAGGATCATGCGCCACTGCATCTGCTGTCGTGGTTTGCGCTGCGGGCACCCCGCTTTGCCACCGGCCCCATGTGGGCTACCGTGCGGCGCGTGGGGCTTGCCCGACGCGCCGGCCTCACGGCCATCTACTTTAACCCGCTCGCGCTGGGTGCAGACACCCTGCGCGACGCCGAAGACAGTGTGAGCCTGGATGTATTTTACGAGTGGCTGGGGGGCGAAATCTCGCCAGCGGGTTGCAAAACCAACTACACCCCGCAGCTTGCCGACCTGCACACCCCCACACTGGTGATTCATGGGCGCTATGACCGCTCCGTTCCTGTGAAGTGGGCACGCCGTGCTGCCGCCACACTCCCCAACGCAGAATTAAACGTGATTAACCTCGCGGGGCACTGGGTTAACCGGGAGCGCCCCCACCGGTTTAACCGTGCCGTGCTGGATTTTATGGCGCGTCCTGTCACGGTGTGAAAAATTCTTCACAAATGGCATTAACCAATTGCTAACTGTAACACAACGTTATATGGTGGAGACCGTCATCAGGTTAAACAGGTCACGAGGACAACTATGGGAATTATTCTGGCAGTCGGGTCACAGCCCGATATGGTTGACATGATTGAAGAGGCTGTGCGGGGCTTTGACCACGAGATACACTGCGTCACTGACCCCGGCAAGGCCGTGAAAGTTGTAGAATCCGTTGAACTTGACGCCGTGATTGTTGATATTCACGAACAGGGCAAACACCTTGTGGGTGTGCAACTGGCCGAGATCCTGCACCAGTACCGGGACATTCACACTGTCGTCATTGCCACCTCGGATGAACCGGGCGATAAACACACGGCACTGGCCGCCGGGTTCGATGCTTTTCTGGTCAAACCCTTTGATTTCAGCTATCTCCGCGCTACACTCCAGATGTACCTGACCGAGGGTGGAATGACCATACGCACATGACTGAACAGAACTCAACTGATCTCAGCCTGTCTCGCATTACAACTTCCTCAAACCGGCTGCGCGTGTATCGGCGCGTGTTCACGCGCATCTACATCGTAGGCTTTGTGATTATGCTGGGGTTTAACTACACCTGCTACTTCGGCACGTTTGTGGGCAAGTGGGGTTGGGCGGCCATCTGGCCGTTTGCCGTTTTTGGCTACCTCACGGAGTACGCCTTCCAGGATAATGCCGTGCTTACGGAGCGGTGTATGGCGTATTTCTTCGAGGGACAGTAGGCGAACCCGCCCACACCTACCAATCAGCCGGTTCCAGCAGGTACAGGCGTGCTTCGTCTACAGAGCGAACGAACTTCGGGCCGTCGAAGCCCTTCGAGCGGGCAATGGTATCTACAAGAGCCACCAGTAGCCCACCGGCCCCGTTAACAAACACCGTACGCTTCAGGTTCGCTGGCTGCTTGCCGCCGATATACATCAGGTGATGGAGAGCATCGCCCGCTGGCAGCGGTGACAGAAACGCGAGTATAAAGTCCACATCGTGCTCAATGCGGCCAATCTCCTGATAGACATCCAGTACATCGGATGTGAGCGCGTTCCAGTCCCACTTTCCGCTTACCTCAATTCGATAGACGGTCTGTTCTGCATTGTCCCACTCTGAGACGAGAGGCATGGTTCCAACCTTTGTTGTTCACTTTACTTTGGGGATCAGTCTACGACATCATTGCATTGAGGTAAAATAAAGAAGTGTAAATCTGCCTATAATGGTTCAATCTGTTTAGTATTGACGCTTTGACAAAAACCTGTTTTGTTAAGTAATAATCAGAAATTTTTGCTTACTTATTATTTCTGCGCTATTATCTTGTTATTGCATTAACTGAAAATTGTAACATCAAGGAGAAAATGATGGACTTCCGGGATAGATTGAGAGAAATAGCCAAACAAATTCCAACTCGCATTCAGCACATTGATACTGAAGAAGCCACAAAAAACGCCTTTGTAATGCCTTTTATTCAGTCGCTTGGCTATGATATTTTCAATCCAACGGAAGTGGTTCCTGAGTTCACAGCAGATGTTGGAATTAAAAAGGGTGAGAAAGTTGATTACGCTATTGTTCAGGATGGCGC
>JBCCQC010000705.1:0-2966 GCA_039024535.1 Chloroflexota bacterium | reverse complement strand
GGAAATTGAAGGAAGAGACGATCCCAAACTGATATCGTGTGAAGCTGATTGATTTTCTTGATCTTCCCTTGTGTGTAGGCTCACCGGATTAGGTGAGCCTTTCGGTTACAGTGCTGATTTCGGGCCTCAGACCCACAAAAAGTCTAGAAGTTTATTGTGGGTCTAGAAGTTTATTGTGGTAATACACAACTGTTCCGGTCATTTACCGGATGGAGCGCTTAGCACTCAGCGTAGCCGCAGGAGTGGCAGGACACGCAGCCCTCCAGCTTCATGAGTGTGGCTGCACCGCAGGATGGGCATATGTCGCCGATAATTTCTGTGGCATGGTGGCCGTTACCATTCCGGGTGTTGAGCGGCAACTGTGGTTGCAGGCTTTCATCGCTGTGGTGGCCGTTACCGTTGGCTGGAATTACATTTGCATCGAAAGTCTCGGCGTGGTTCAGGTAGCGTGCCAGAATCTGTGCGATAGCATCCGGGAAGCTGGCAATGCGGTTGGGGCCAAAGCCCATCTGCCGACCAGCGCCGATGCCCGTAAGCTGTCGGGATACTTCCTTCAGACGGTCACGCGGGCTGACCGGTGATTTCATGCGCAAGATCAGCGAAATGAGTCGTCCCATTGCCTCGGAGATGGCGGCAATCTCGGAACCGGCTTTCGAGGTGTTGATGAAAATCTCGAACGGCTGATTACTGTACCTGTCGTTCTCGTTAATCGTCACATAGGCTGTGCCTGCGGGTGAAACCGTGCGATAGGTGCGGCCCATCAGTTCAGTCGGGCGTGGCTCTTTCTCCTCATTGAACATGAATACGGTTTCCATTGTCTCAGCGGGTTCTTCCACGCTACCGTTTGCCCCGGATTTTTTATCAGCGGTGGCCTTTGTCTCCAGCACAACCTCGCTGCGGCTGCCGGTCACGTAAACCGTCAGGCCCTTGCAGCCGAGTTCCCATGCCAGCATATATGCACGATACACATCGTCTTCGGTAGCAGTGGCAGGCATATTGATCGTCTTGCTGATGCTGCTATCCACAAATGGCTGGAGCGCGGCCTGCATACGAACGTGTTCTTCCGGCGAGATGTCGCTGCTGACCACGCACATATGACGAATAGACTCCGGCAGGTCGGTGATGTTCTGACAGGTGCCTTCTTCGCTCACTTTGACGGAGAAGTTGTGAATTTCTTCGTCGTTGTAGCCGTAGTCGCGCAGTACCTCTTCAAACAATGGACTGGTGTATTGCAGTGCGATTTTGTCATGATTTTCGGTTTCGGTATCCACCACGTAGCGGGTGTAGGCCAGTGCGAAAATCGGCTCACAGCCATAGCCCTCACAGCCTGCAACCGTGGCACGGGTGCCGGTTGGCGCGACAGTGACCTGTGTGGCATTGCGGACGCCGTGCTTCAGGATGCCGTCGCGGATGCCTTCCCAGTCGAGTACCGGACGGCCAAAGTCACGGGAGTAGGCAAACTGTGGTGTGGGAACCTGCCACTTGAGGTTGTCGGCGTCGTAGATGCTGCCCTTGATGCCGGGGAATGCGCCGCGCTCGTTGGCAAGCTGCACGCTCACGCGCATGGCGTGGTAGCGGACGAACTCCATTAACTGTCCGGCGAACTCCTGGCCCTGTTCGCTGCCGTAGCGCACGCCGAGTTTCACCATCATGTCTGCAAGGCCCATAATGCCAAGGCCAATACGACGAGCGCGGGTGGCGGCTGCCCGTAGCTGCGGGACATGCTCCACATAACGGTTCATGGTCACAACATTATCAAGGAAGCGGGTGGCCTCTTCGATGGTATTTGCCAGCATCTCCCAATCGACCTGCTTATCTTTCACATGCAGGGAAAGATTAATACTACCAAGGTTACAGCTTTCATAAGGCAAAAGCCACTGTTCGCCGCACTGGTGTGTAACAATTCCATTAACAACCATGCTGTGGGTGATAGGTTCGGTGATGTCGTAAACATCTTCAACGCCGTCAGGGTCAATGCTGGCGATTTTGTCGATGAAATTCTCAGCGCGTGGGCCGCTCGTGTAATCGGCAAGTACGGAGACGAGCTTTTCGTTTTTACTGGCTAACAAAAATCCGATCTCATCCTGGAATCGAATAAGGTTGTCCTTGCCAATTGCGAGTTCGTGCTGTGCGCGAATGTTGTAGAGTTTTTGACCGCCTTTACCATCAGGCAAATGACGCTTTCCGGCTTTGCGTCGATTCATATACAGTCTGGATACGATACCGAAGTTGGATAGCAACTGTTGAACCTGTTGCAGGAGCTCCACATAGGACGAGGCAAGGCGAATGGTTACACCTTTTGAGGTTGTCTGTTGAACACTGCCATCTGCTGTAAACAGACCCTGCAAGAACCCACGCTGCATATCTTCGGTTCCCTGGAAAACCGCTTCTGGAACCTGATGCTTGGTTTCGGTCAGGCCGTGTCCCTCAGCAACGCGCCGCAGACGTTCTGACATCACACGGGCTTCATCACGACCGGGAACCTCAGTAACACCCACTGGATAGGACGTGCGGTAGGCTGTCGGGCTTGTCAGTGGTTCAACCAACTGCTCCACGTGTGTTGCAAACATGGGGGCAAGTTCCTGTTTTTCATCACCAAAGAATGAAAGAACAGCCGCATCAGATTTGATAGTGCCATCGCCAACTAACCAGCCGAGAACACGCCCTTCTTCCAGTGAACCCTGAACGCCGAAACCACCCTTGCGATTCAGAATGTGAACACGATCACCTGTTTTCAGGTCTTTCAACTCAACCCAGCCACGCGGCGTCATAAAGCGATGGTCGGCAGTCGCACGGACGGTATAACCGCCCTTTGTTGTGAGCCTGAACACTGGCTTTGTGCCGGTTCTGAATACGCGGGTAGCGGGTGTTGTCGCCTCTTCAAGTCCAAATCGCCCGTCGATGACTGCTTCAATGTCGGTTTCGTCGTTGAACAGGTCTATAGCACGAACCATACCCTTATCGGT
>JBCCQC010000704.1:0-2985 GCA_039024535.1 Chloroflexota bacterium | reverse complement strand
CGTTTTCTGTGTTCAGGCGCTCGGCAGCAGCATCCAGCATCGGCTGAGAAAAATCATAGAGTACAGCCTTCGCCGCCGGGTATTTCGCCAGCATCGCCCGCGCCAGCACACCATCCCCACAACCCAGATCAAGAAACGTGTTCACAGAATCGCCCCGAAAACCGACAATAACGCGCAGCATCATGTCAATCTGCTCGGCGGCCAGCGGAATCGCCCCACGCACACCCCCCAGAAACGATTTGACCAGTTCACGATCCTGCCACACCGTATCCTGTCGGCTCATTGTTCGCTCTCCACTGTTACTTCAATCTCGCCACGCTGGAACCCATTAAACGCAT
The DNA here is from genome assembly GCA_039024535.1 of Chloroflexota bacterium. Lineage (GTDB taxonomy): Bacteria > Chloroflexota > Anaerolineae > Aggregatilineales > Phototrophicaceae > DAOTTY01. The sequence goes on along the minus strand of JBCCQC010000704.1, from coordinate 2,647 downwards.
TCACACGCATGATATACATCCCGGCATCCATGCTCAGTCCACTCACGGCTGCATCGTTGGGCGCGAGTCCGTCCACACCTGCACCACCGTCATCATCATAGACAACGCGGTTTTGCGCCGAGTCCAGCACTTCCAGCACTACATCCAGCACATTGCCTTCACCGTCATCAGTCAGCGCCACCGCCGTGATGTTGACAGCAGTATCAGCGTCCAGTTGCAGCGTAATGTCAACCGGCGTACGACCCGGTAACGCCACCGTGATAGACTCACCCACGGCAATCTCTCCGGCTGCAATCGCTGTCGGGATGGCCGTAGGCGCCTCTCGTGGCGGCAGTGTGGGACGCGGGGTAAACGTGGGTGTGGGGGGTGGCGCAGTGCTGCACGCCGCCACTATCACCACGAAGATAGGCATGGCGAACCATGCCCCTTGCCATCGCGAAATCATTCGGCCTGCACTGGACTTTCGTAGGTAGCGTCGCCATTTTCAACCAGCACCACAGACAGCCCATATTCAATGCTATCCACCAGTGCCAGCCAGCTTGCCTGGATGATATTGGCCCCGGCACCCACAGTGCTCCAGCGCTGTGTACCCATCTGCGTGTCAATCAGTACGCGGGTGGTGGCCGCCGTGCCATGATCGCTGTTGAGAATACGCACCTTGTAGTCCACAAGCTGGAAGTCCGCAATATCCGGATAACGCGAGATAAGCGCCTTGCGCAGCGCAAGGTCAAGCGCATTCACCGGGCCGTTACCCTCAGCAGCGGTATGCACTACATCTCCGTCCACGTCAATCTTCACCATCGCTTCGGCCAGTGGGCCGCGCCCCTCACGGTCGCCAATAATCGTCGTAAAGTCCAGCAAACGGAAAATCGGCTCATACTCCGGGCGGGCACGGTGCAAGCGAATTGCCACAGATGCCTCTGCCCCTTCGAACACAAAGCCCTCGTTTTCCAGTTCCTTGATCTCCTCAAGTACCTGTACCGCCTCCTGATTGGAGACATCCATGCCAAATTCCTCGGCTTTGCTCAGCATATTCCCCCGCCCGGAAAGGTCACTGACCAGCACGCGCATTTCATTGCCCACCATTTCCGGGTCAATGTGCTGGTAGCTATCCACGTTGCGGCGCACGGCTGCCACATGGATACCGCCCTTGTGCGCGAACGCACTGCGGCCCACGTAAGCCAGGTGCGTATCCGGCGCAAGGTTGGCAATCTCCGCTACCGTCCGGGAAAGCGAAGCCAGCGTCCGCAGGTTTTCCTGTGGCACACAGTCATAGCCCATCTTAAGCTGCAAATCCGGGATAATGCTGCACAGGTTGGCATTGCCACAGCGTTCACCATACCCGTTAATCGTTCCCTGCACATGCACAGCCCCGGCACGCACCCCGGCCAGTGTGTTGGCAACCGCCAGTTCGCCGTCATTGTGCGTATGCACACCCAGCGGCATATCCGGGAAAGCATCCTGCACCGCATTCACGAGGTCGGTGATTTCCCACGGCATACTGCCGCCGTTGGTATCACACAGCACCACACAGTCTGCGCCGCCGTCTACCGCCGCCTTGATCGTATCAAAGGCGTATTCCAGATCAAGCTTTGTACCGTCGAAGAAGTGTTCGGCGTCGTAAATCACCTCTTTGCCCAGCGACTTCAAATACGCCACACTGACTTCAATGATGCGCAGGTTTTCCTCTGGCGTGGTACGCAGCACATCCGTCACATGCAGCATAGACGTTTTGCCCACCACCGTCACCACCGGCGTATTCGCGTCCACCAGCGCCTTAATGTTAGCATCGTCAGCCGGGTCACTCCCCTTGCGGCAGGTGGAACCAAACGCCGTGATTTTCGCGTGCTTCAGGTTCATATCCTGCACAGCATCAAAGTAAGCCGCGTCCTTCGGGTTAGAACCGGGCCAGCCGCCCTCAATGTAGGACACGCCCAGGTCATCCAGCAGTCTGGTAATTTTCAGCTTATCGGCAACAGAAAGCGAAATGCCCTCGCGCTGTGTGCCATCGCGCAGCGTGGTATCGTAGACGGCAACCTGTGTAACCATGAGTTCCCTATCCCCTTACAAGTTCCGTGTTCACACGTTTGCCGTTGTTCGTTTCGTAGGCTTCCGTCTGGTCGGCCATATCCAGCAAGTAGCCCATCTGGTCAATGCCATTGAGCAGGCAGTGCTTGCTGAACCCGTCAATCGGGAAGCCCACCTTACGTCCGTCCGGCAGCGTCAACATCTGCGATTCAAGATCAATCTCGATTTCGCTGGTCGGGTCTTCCTCTGCAAGGCTGATAAGCTGGCGGTGCGTTTCGTCGTCCACAATGATGGGCAGCAGGCCATTTTTCAGCGAGTTATTGCGGAAAATATCGGCAAAGTACGTGCTGACGATAGCTTTCATCCCCGCGCCCATCAGTGCCCACGGCGCGTGCTCACGGGAGCTACCGCAGCCGAAGTTATGCCCGCCAATGAGAATCTGCGCACTGCTGTATTCCGGCTTGTTGAGCACAAAATCCGGCTTCGGCGTGCCATCTTCCTCGTAACGCCAGTCCGTGAAAGCGTTTTTGCCCAGACCGTTCTTGTCCGTCACCTTGAGGAAGCGTGCCGGGATAATCTGGTCAGTGTCAATATCGTTGATGGGCAGCGGTGCCATCGT
>JBCCQC010000703.1:0-2992 GCA_039024535.1 Chloroflexota bacterium | reverse complement strand
GCTTCTTTTGTGGTCAGGTTAGGCCAGAAGATTTTGAAAATGTCGTCGCGGGTGGTCATGCCACGATCCACAATATAGAAGAAAAGAGAGCGTGGCAGCACACCGTCCCAGTTATCAACCTCACGGCCATTGAGGTAAACGCGCCCGCTGCCGAATGCATGGACTTCGAGGAGGGCCGGTTTTTCTTCATCGCGGATGTAGTCAACAAGCAGCAAACTCTCATCAACCGGCAGGAACTTCCCATTTTGCTTTGCGTCTGTGGCTGCGGTCACAAAACCGGGGACGCGCCGCCCGATAATCACAATACGCCCGCCACTTGCTCCGATGACATCCCCGCTGACCGCCTGCAAAAATTGTTCCAGTGTCTCGTCATCCAATCGGTCGCATTCATCAAGGACGAGGTTGCTAACGGCCTCTATGGTGCCGGTGTCCGTCTGGCTTGCCAGCGCTACCCTGAACTGCTCATTAACCTGCTCAAGATCACTACCGGTGACATCAAAACGCACGTATACCGTGCCGTGCTGCTCAATGAGTGTTTCCAGCAGGTATCGCTGATTGAGGTAGTGGGGATGGATAAAGACCAACCCGGTATTTCCGTTCAGTTCCTGTAGTTGTTGCCCCGCAAGTTCAAAGTAGAGATCTGTCATGGTTATATCCTGGCCCGGAATTAGCACTTCGATAGTACGGGTACGATGAAGGCCGTAACCATACTATTGATACGCCAATACTAACGCATAATTCAGATAAAATAAAGGTCTTAAGCCGAATGTTTGCGATGAGCCTCTACAACACTGGGAATACAGGATATTTTACTGAGGACGCGGGTGAGCTGTCCCAGATCCTGCAACTCCATTGTGACGTGGAATGTAGCGATGTCGTGCCGTGTGGATACGTTGACGGCAGACATATTGATGCGCTCATCAGCAATGGTTGTGCCAATGTCGCGCACAAGGCCCTCACGGTCGTAGGCCACAATTTCTACCGGAACAGAGAAGCATTGTCGGTCATCCACGTGTGCCCACCCGACCTCAATCAACCGTTCGGGTTCCGTTGTACTGAGCACGTTCGTGCAATCAGCCCGGTGTACCGTAATCCCCCGGCCTCGGGTGATGAACCCGACAATCGGGTCTCCGGCCACTGGCGAACAGCAGCGCCCGAGGTTGACCAGAAAGCCGCCAGACCCCAGCACCTGAATGCCGGTAACGCTTTTCGAGGTAGGTTTGATCTGTATATCCGGGGCGGGGCGCATGGGTGTAGTGAGCAGCGTTTGTGCGTGGTGGCGATCCTGTTCGTGATCCAGCACGCGCCCGCTGATCTGGGAGGCATTGATGTCGCCGGTACCAATTGCGGCGAGGAAGTCATCGAGATGGTCGTGACCAAACAGCGCTGCTACCGTATCGAAAGCTGTGCTGGCACCGAGACCGAGGCGCTTCAAAACCTGATCCAGCACAGTGCGGCCGGCGGCAATGTTCTTTTCGCGGTTTTGATGCCGGAACCAGTGGCGGATTTTAGACCGGGCGCGGTTGGTCTTTACAAAACCAAGGTCGGGGTTCAGCCAGTCCAGGCTGGGGCCGCCCTTTTTTGCTGTCTGGATGTCGATCTGGTCGCCGGTTTTGAGTTTGTAGTTCAGGCTGGTGAGTTTACCGTGGATTTTGGCCCCCCGGCAGCGATGACCAATCTCTGTGTGAACATGGTAGGCAAAATCAATGGGGGTGGCCCCAGCAGGCAGGTCAACAATGTCCCCCTTGGGGGTGAAGACATATACCCGATCCTCGAATACATCGGATTTCACATTGTCAATAAAAGTGCGGGCGTCATCTTCTTCGCTTTCTGTGCCAAATTCCATTAACCGGCGCAAATAGCTGATGCGGTTGTCAAACGCTTCGTCTTCGTTTTTGCCTTCTTTGTAACGCCAGTGTGCGGCCACACCATATTCTGCGTGCTCGTGCATTTCCCATGTGCGGATCTGAATCTCTACTGTTTTGCCTTCTTTATCAAGAACGGCAGTGTGCAGACTGCGATAGAAGTTGTCTTTGGGAGAGGCAACATAATCATCGAACTGCCCCGGTATGGGCCGCCACAGATTATGCACGATTCCCAGCACGAGGTAACACTGGGGGATTGTATCCACAATGACGCGAACAGCCCGCACGTCGTAGATTTCCTGGAAGGGCAGGTCTTTGCGCACCATTTTTTTGTAGATGCTGTAGATGTGCTTGGGCCGCCCGGTGATAACGGCACTGTCGATGTCGTTTTTGCCCATGTCGGACTTCAGCAAGTCTACCACCTGTGACAGGTAGGCTTCACGGTCAGCACGGCGCTCATCAAGGTTGCGGGCAATCATGCGGTAGGCATCTGGCTGGAGATAACGAAATGATAGATCCTCCAGTTCCCATTTGAACTGCCAGATACCCAGTCGGTTCGCCAGCGGCGCGAACATTTCGAGGGTTTCGCGGGCTTTTTGAATCTGCTTTTCTGGCTTCATGTAGCCCAGCGTGCGCATGTTATGCAGCCGGTCTGCCAGTTTAATGAGGACAACGCGCACGTCATCGCCCATCATCAGCATCATCTTACGGAAGGTTTCCAGTTCGCGCTGGCGCTTCTGTTCGTCGCGGCTCTGGGTACCGTCCGGGGTGGAGACGTGCATGGGTAGCTGTGTGAGTTTGGTTACGCCGTCAACCAGCATGGCAATTGTTTCGTTGAACTCCTCGACGAGTTCCCCATAGGTCACGTCGGTGTCTTCAATTAGATCATGCATCAGCGCTGCTGCAATCGCTTCGGCGTCCAGCTTCATATCTGCAAGGATGTGGGCAACTGCAACACAGTGTGTAAAATAGGGGTCGCCGGATTTGCGTGTTTGCCCGGCGTGCATGTGCTGGGCCTTGTTGTAAGCGCGTTCAATCAGCCTGCGGTCGTGCAGGGTCAGGTTCGGGAGGGCAGCGAGTAACGTTTCAAGATTCATCGGGGGTATGCTTTCACGCTATCTTCCGGC
>JBCCQC010000702.1:0-3001 GCA_039024535.1 Chloroflexota bacterium | reverse complement strand
GAGGAAGATATTTTCGTAGCCGGTCATATCTGCAATAAACCCGGTGCCCAGCCCGATCATAGCGGCAAAACGCCCGTTGACCTCAATTGTGCCGGTGGTAGGGCGCATAATATTTGCCATCAGGCGAATCAGCGTCGTCTTGCCAGAGCCATTTCGCCCTATCAGCCCGATGCCACTGCCCGGCTCTACATCGAACGAGACGCCATCCAGTGCGGTAAACCCGGCCTCTACCGGCTCGGTATCCTCCGGTACAGCCTCCCGCTGGCGGCGCACCCACTCACGGATGACGGCCATACCCTCCCGGCGCAGCGAAAACGAACTCAGTCGCTCCGGGTAAACCTTGCTTACATTGTCCACGCGAATTGCATATTGTGATGACATATCAGAAGAAGTCCACAAATCTGTCTTCATTGACTTTAAAGAACACATAGCCCGTGTACAGGATGGCGACCGAGAGCGCAAACGGGAAATACAAAGACACCAGATCCGGAGGGCGATCATAGATGGTAATGCTGCGGAAGGACTCCACAATGGCAGAAATCGGGCTGAGCAGCGGCAAAAAGCTCCAGCGTTCGGCCACCCGGTTCACGTCAAACAGAACGGTCGTGTAAAACAGAAGCTGGATCACCACGCCTACCAGTGGCTGCATATCGCGGATAAGCAGACTGAGCCATGTGATGATAAAGCTCAGCCCCAGACTGAACACCAGGCACAGCAAAATCGGAATTGGCAGCAGCAGATAGTACACGTTTGGCACAATACCCAGAAACGCATTGATGATGAGCATAGCGATAAACGTAAACGAGAAATCCACCAGCACTTCACCCGTCAGCAGCACAATAATAATTTCTCGCGGGAAGTACACCTGGCGCATTACGCCCATCATGCTCTTAAGGGCGGTCACGCCACGCAGAATCATATCGCGGAAGATGTTAAACACCACAGAGCCACTGAGGATAAACGCAACAAACGGCACCTCTCCACTGCCTATGCGCCCCAGCAGTTGTGTAAAGGCAAATGCCAGTACCGCTGCCTGCAACACCGGCAGGATAACAATCCACGCAATGCCCAGCAGGGTCTGGTTATAGCGAGCCTGGATGCGGTAGCTGAGCCACAGCCGCAGCAGGTGCCGCTGGTCGTAGATTTGCTGAAGGTTGTCGAAGATGGACAGGCTGCGGTAGGCATCGCGGCGCAACCGTCCAGGGATCAAAATCAGGAACGCCCCCAGCAGCATCGCCATCACCACATAGTAGATCATCTGTAGCTGCGAAACGCCCGGTAAAAACAGCAGCACAACAATTGACGAAATCACGGTCGCCACAATAAGCTGCCGGAACTGCCGCCGGATGTTTAATTGCTCCCGGATGAACGGAATACCCCTGCCCACCAGACTGACCACATAGGTACTGACGCAGATGACAAGAATGATGGTATAGAGCGTGAAAAAGTGCGGTTCGTAGGTCTCTCCGAGGGGGCGGCCCAGGCCAATACTCAGCCGGAACTGTACCGCTGCCAGCATCGCCGCTGTCAGGATAAAAAAGTTCACCAGCCCCCAGCCCACAATCTGCATCACCGGCGAGGGTGAGTGGTAAAACGCTGCAACCCGTTGCAGGGCGGTCTGTGGCTCCGGCTGGTTGGCCGTCTGTTGTTTCATAGATGGTGCGTCCCTTGCAGCAAACTGTCCCCTTGCCGGGTGGTGTATTGACACCCGGTCACAGACTGCAACTGTATCACAAAACGCGGCGGGTCATATAGCCTGATAGCGTATTGATGTTGTCAAGCACACAGTCTATGCTGATTGCCGCTTACCCGTTCCCCACGAGAGAACCCGACGTTGACACGCCTTCGCACTTATTTTGACATCCCGGCAGCACGTGGCTGGCTGTGGTTACACATCGCGGCAGTGACCGTGCTGCTGTGGTACCCCGGCACACCGGCTGCTGTGTTCGGGCGCTACTCCACGGTTGGCGCGGCAGTTATTGTGGCGCTGGTGCTGGCCCTGCCCCTGATGCCCCTGCTGCTGCGTATGGCTACCCGTCTTGCTAAAACTATCCCGGCGTGGTCGCTGGTGAGTGCTGCTGCTGTTGCGATTGCCGTGCTGTGGTGGGTGCCGGTGGCTTCTGCACCGCCATATGTGGTACTGCGCTTTTACCTGTCATATCTGGCGTTCGCGGTTATCCGTGGCCGCCCTGCAGATGACATTCCGCGCGGCTATGTGGTGCCACTGCTGGCCGTGAGCATTGTTGCTGTGGTGGTGGCCGCCGTGCGTTATCCACACATGCTGTGGACGGACGAAGGCTACATGATTACGGCGGCACTCGGCTTCCAGCAGACGGGTGCGCCGGTGCCGTTGTACTGGCTACCCTACGAGAGCACATCGTATTCCCTCGCGTATATCGGGCTGGTCGGGTGGCTGGGCGCTTTTGGTGTGAGCCATGTGGCGGCGCGGTATTTTGTGCTGTTGCTGGGGTTCATTACGGTAGCGATCACTGCAAACATTGTCCACCGTGAGTATGACCGGCAGACGGCGCTGGCTGTAGCGCTGGTGGGCACCTTTGCTGCGCTGCATCTCAACGTGCTGCGCCAGGACATCCTGACGGGGCTGTACACCGCACTGGCAATCACCTGCCTCACCGTGGCCTGGCGGCGTAACCGACCCCTGCCGTGGTATTTTGCTGCCGGGGTGCTGTTCGGCTTCTGCGTGGACGGGCATCCGCTGGGGTATCGTCTGGCGCTGGGTAGCGGGGTGTTTATGGCGCTGGAGTACGCCCTATACCTGCGTGAACAGCGTAAGGCTGTGCTGTGGTGGCCGTTTTTTGTGTTCGCTGCCGGGGGAATCACCGGAGTAGCGGCTTATATTGCGCTCTACTCGGTAATGGCCGGGGGCTTCGGTAATGCGGCGGGTGGGTCGCCATTTTTCTTCGGCTTCCGTGTGGAGATGCTGCGCACACAGCTAACCGAACTGCTGCGCAATCTGCCAGTAACGGGTGTGCTGGCACTG
>JBCCQC010000701.1:0-3002 GCA_039024535.1 Chloroflexota bacterium | reverse complement strand
GTTGTGCCCGATTATAGGTGTGTTTTCGAAAATGCGGTAGAGGGTGACGCTCATAGTGTGGACGCGCACCTGTGAGAAGGCAATGCATACATGCAGGGGGACAATCACAGGCAGCGATTGTCCCTTTCCTTTTACATACGCCGCTTATGCCTCACGCTGGCCGCGATACTCCGCGTCAATCTCAATCATACGGTTCACTTTGTCGCCGCTGCGCTCGTTCTCCACGTACTGGTTATCCAGCCACGTTTCCACAATCGCACGCGCCAGTTCCGGGCCAATCACCCGCGCCCCCATCGTAATCACCTGCGCATTGTTACTGAGCTGCGCCCGTTCCGCCGAATATGTATCATGCACCAGCGCCGCCCGGATCCCCGGCACTTTGTTCGCCGTGATGCTCATGCCCAGCCCCGTACCGCACACCAGCACACCCCGGTCTACGTGTTCTTCCGCAATGCGATCTGCCACGGTTTTAGCAATATTCGGGTAAATCGACTCCTTATCGTCGCTGGTCACACCATAATCCTCGAACGCAATCCCGCGCTCCGTCAGCACCTCACGCACCACATCCAGCAGCGGCACCCCGGCACTATCACATCCAATTGCGAGTTTCATCTGTGTTATCTCCTTTGTGTGTTGTTATTCGTTATCCGCGTGGGCAAGGCATAGCCTGCGCCCCTGCGAGTCCTATCTCATTCTCATTGTAGGGACAGATTCTGCTCTGTCCGCTGACAAAAACCTGCACCTTCTCCAGCTTCGCGCCCACGCAGTTACAACATACCCCTGAACATATTCACGTACACATGCGCGTGCGTATGCCCACCCGTTTTCCGCCGGAACCCGTTACACTGGTGCCATATCGCCCGTAAAACCATCGGATTTCGTCAAATATGCCAAAAATCTACACATTACAGCAAAAACGCCACGCACTCTACCTCATCGAGCAGCTTGGCAGCGTAGCCGCCGCCAGCAAAGAACTCGGCATCCCACAGCGCACCCTGCGCGACTGGCGCTCACAGATGGAGTTAAACTACCAGTTCGCCCGCCGCGATCCCGCCACATCCTATCAGGGCCACCCGGATACCATCAACATTCACGAAGTGCGCGACCGTCTGCTCCAGCAGATCGACCGCCTCACCAACAACATGACCGACGACCCGCGCAAGGCCTATTTTGCGGCCCTCGCCATTGATCGCCACCTCGAACAGGTTCGCCACATCAACGACATTCTCGGCACACAACTGTACAACATCCACTCCACAGAAGACCTCGACGACGACGAAACGGCGGCGGGAAATGAAAAATAGCGCCACCGCCGCCACACCTAAATCACCCGGTTATTCCCGCCATCAATCGGCAACTGAATCCCCGTCACCTTACGGAAGTGGTCGCCGCACAAATCAGCCACCAGTTCGCCCACATCACGCGCCATGATTTCCACCTTGAGCAGGTTATTCGTCTTGTACTGCTGGAGCGTCATGCCGTAGTGCGTCGCCCGCTTTTCCGCCATGTTGTCCTTCCAGATTTTCGTATCGAAGACCGCATTCGGATGCACCACATACACCCGGATGTTATCCTTACCCCACTCCAGCGCCGTCAGCCGCCCCAACTGCGTGATGGCAGCCTTACTCACCGTATACGACGATGAGCCGGGGCCGGGTGCCGGGGCACTCTTGCTGGCGTTCATGATGATTCTGCCGCCCTTCGGCGCACGCTTCAGCAGTTCGTACACCGCTTTCAGCACCACCACGTTGCCGTCTACGTTCGTGGTCATCACCCGCTGCCACAGATCCATGTTGGCATCTTCCAGCGGCGCATGGTCTTCATTGATGCCCGCGTTCAAAAACACCATATCCACCCCGCCATACGCTCTGACGCCTGCTTCCACGGCACGTCTTACGTCCTCGGCATTGCGCACGTCGCCCTGCACACCCACAAACGCCGGGCTATCAAACAGCCCCACAATTGCCTCATCCACATCAATGGAAACGACTGCCGCCCCGCGCTCCATGAACACTTCTGCGGTGGCCTTGCCAATGCCAGAGGCCGCGCCCGTAATAAATACCACTTCCCCGTCATACTGGCGGCGGGTTTCTTCGGTTTTCGGGAGCGTTTCACCCCACCCACGGGTATCTGGCGCGTGGTAGACGCCCATCTGGTTGGCGGCGGCGATGATGTTGGCCCCGCGCTGTGCAATATCCAGGGTGCGGTTAGCTTTCACAACTGTTTCCCCGGCGGCAAACAACCCGCTTTCCCGATCAAATACCACCCGCGCATCATCCGGGGCAGAGGCGATATGGCTTTCTACGGTGCGGTGCGTGAGCGCAGTATCCGACGCGGTGACGAAAACGGCTGCCGGCAGATTATCCAATGGCATGTCCGGGGGCAGGTTCGAACTGGCGACAATGAGCGGGGTTTCCGCGCAGATGGAGAGGCGCTGGCGTAGCTGTGCAATGGCGGTGGGGGTTGCTGTGGTTGTGCCGTTGAAGTCAAACAGAGTTATATCCTCTACTGCTAGCCATGATGCAGCAGTTTCTAAAAGATGAACCTCAGTCATAGAAATGTGATCTTCATAGAGATTAAAACCTGTTTTTTGACAATTTAAGGCGCATCCACCCATCACACCAAATGTAAATCTTTCTTCATCCAGACTCTGTTTGATATGTTTGGCTATGATCTTTTGATTTGTCTTTATCAGGCTATGCACATCTATGCTGATCTGGCGATCCCCTTTTTGCGAATTTTGATACGCATACATCAGGGTAGAGCATGTGAGGTCAACAAATGGCATCGAAGGAAAGAATGGAAAAATCAGCACCTCAGCAGGTGGCAGCGGAGCATCATAGTAGCAGCGTGTCATGTACAGGGCATTCAGCACGTCTTTTGTGTTTTCCGGCGGACACTCCACAAGGCGTTGTAACACATCGCGCCTCAGAGCAACAAAATCATCTTCGGTCACATGCGGTTCTGTGACCTTTGCCACGTAAACCACATCACCTATGACC
>JBCCQC010000700.1:0-3003 GCA_039024535.1 Chloroflexota bacterium | reverse complement strand
CAGTGTGTCCTGCGTTACCTCCCACGAGGAAAGGTCTGCAAAGCCGGTTTGCTCTGCTTCCCACAGGCGCACCGTTTCCATGAGCACCTGTAGCTGAAGGGTCAGCGCGGGTTCAAACCCGGCGGCGATTTGCTGGTAGAGCATCTCACGATTTTCGGCAATGGCTTCTGCCGTCGGCTCAGATTCAAGGAAGGCGGCCTGTTCCGCTGAAGCTGTTTCCAGCGATACGCGCAGGTCGTCGGTCAGCGGCAGGTTGTCGACGTAGGCTTCGTCAATCAGGTAGGCTTCGAACGGGTTGTTAATCACATCATTCACAGCGCGGTCAAACGCGGCGACCATCGCCGCCACACGTTCCGGCTGTTCGGCAATCATCGTTTCGTTCGTCACCACACCATTGCTCACAAGGTCGGCGTAATCTGAAACGAAGAACAGGCGCACCTCATCTACAGCGTCACACTCCCCGGCGGCTACACGCTGCGCGATTTGCAGCGGCTCGTTGTTGCCGTAGATGGCCGCAGCTTCCACGCCGCCCACGCACACCACATCCGGCGCATTGAACCCGATTTCGGCCAGTTCGATGTCCGTTTCGGTCAGGTCATTGGCACCAAGGAACGCCACCAGACCGGCATAGGTGGCCCCGAAGCGCCCCGGCACACCGACATTACGTCCGGTCAGGTCTGCGGGGGTTTCAATACCGCTGCCAGCAGAGGTGACGATGGCGATGGGATACTGCTGCCACCACTCATACACGGAAACCACCGGGCGCTCATTAGCACGGGCGATAATCACCTGCTCACCGGCTATCAGCCCGAACTGCCGTTCGCCAATGGCAATGAGTTCCACGCCGTCAGGTTCGTTGCCGTATTCCAGTTCGAGGTTATAACCCGCCTTGGCAAAGTAACCTTTCTCGATACCCACGTACATCTGCGAAAACTGCACATTGGGCACGAACGTCATGAAAAAGGTGGTGTCTTCCAGACTATCCTGAGCAGCAGCAGGCAAAGCGGTGGCTGCCAGCAGGAGTATTCCAGCCAGTAACTTACGAAACATCAGTTGTGTTTGTCCTTGAGTTGAAATGGTTGTTTTGTCGGGCATGGCGTGCCATGCCCCTACCAGCATGTGTTTACAGGCGGGCACGCTTGCGCCATGCCAGCGCGAAATGCTCCAGCAGCACCACCAGCCCGTAGAGCACCAGCGCCATCAGCGTGAGCGTGAGCACGGCGACAATGACCAGCGGCATATCGTACTGGTTACGCCCGATGTTAATGAGGAAGCCGAGACCGGCCTTTGCGCTGACGAACTCACCCACGACAGCACCAATCACGGCCAGAGTTGCGCTCACCTTAAGCCCACCGATGAGTACCGGCGCGGCGGCGGGGATTTCCAGCTTGAGCATCATCTGGCGCGGGGTTGCGTTGAGTGAACGCATGAGGTCGGTTAGCGACTTCGGTACACTGCGCACGCCCACGATGGTGTTCATCAGTGTGGGGAAGAACACAATAAGGGCGCTGGTAATCACTTTGCTCTCTATGCCGCTGCCAAACCAGATAACCAGCAGCGGCGCGTAGGCTACCACCGGCGTTGCCTGGAACGCGACGACGATTGGCGAGAGAAAGTCTTCCAGCAGCGGGATTTTCGCAATCATGTAGCCCAGCACAACTGCCGCGATGAGGCCGGTTAGCAACCCGCCCAGCACCGCCTGCAACGTGGCCCACAGATGCACCCACAACGACACGCGCCCACCACCGATTGTCACCTCGTAGAACTTCTCGATGACATCCGCAGGCGGCGGCAGCAGAAATGATGGATAGATTTCCAGTGCGGCTACGACCTGCCAGACAGAGATGATGATAGCGAAAGTGATGAAGGGAGCCGTTAACCGCAGCATGCGGCGCAGCGGGAAGGTACGCGGTGCGGGTGTGGGTTGAACTGACTTGCGAACGACTGTCGACTGCATGAAAAAACCCGTTCTGCTGGATCACACAACGGGGCAGGGTACGCGAATTGACTGTTGAACATGGTTCACAGGTGCGTGGATGAGCAGAAACACGCCGGGTACAGTCACATCTGTACGCAAAGACGCCATATTATGGCCGCTGCTCATATAACCTTCTACCATCCGGACTTTCACCGTCGGCTCTGGACTTGAACCAGATCCACCGGGACAGCTTTTACTGCCACGTACCAGACTGCGCACAACACGATTGACATCTGGCAACTCGGGTCACGGGCTTGGCGTGGGGTTCACGCCTTACCGCCGGTAGGGACTTTCACCCTGCCCCGAAGGTGTTTGTTTAGCGATTTACGAACAGTATAACACTGAATTGCAAGAACTCAACAAGAAAACGTAAAATTTATGCCAGAAGTCATCAGCAGGTCATGACACATTAACATGGATAGTGCCCATAAGCATTTGCATATGACACATAAAAATTGTCCATGTACACGAGATGAGCAGTTAATCCGTGGTATACAGAGCAGGAATAAGAGGAGAAAAAGACATGGCTGGTAAGATTTTGCAGGAACAGCTTGCGTACTACCGTGCAAGGGCTGCTGAATATGACGAGTGGTTTTATCGACAGGGGCGCTATGACAGAGGCGAGATAGCAAACGCTCACTGGGCTGGTGAAATTGAGACTGTCAAAGCCGATTTAAAACAGTTCAATCCATCCGGTGACATCCTCGAACTTGCGGCTGGTACGGGTATCTGGACAGAAGCCCTTGCAATGTACAGCAGGCAAATCACCTGTGTTGATGCGTCTGCGGAAATGCTCACTATTCACCGGGCAAAGCTGCAAAACCCACACATCCAATATATTGAGGCCGATCTGTTTAACTGGCAGCCCACCATGCAATATGATGTCGTGTTTTTCGCGTTCTGGTTATCACACGTCCCACCAGAAAAGCTAACTGCCTTCCTCGGTACCGTTCGCGAAGCTATGAAGCCTGATGGACGCTTCTTCATGCTTGATTCACAACGTACGCAGCTCGGCACATCGAGTG
>JBCCQC010000699.1:0-3009 GCA_039024535.1 Chloroflexota bacterium | reverse complement strand
GCCGTCGCTGCCGCCTCTGCAACGACTTCGTGAAATCCGTTGAGAAAGTCAATTAGCTTTTGTACAGAATCAGTGTCCTTCAGGTAGCCAAGTGCAAGGCACGCTCCAGCACGAACTAACCCGTGACTATGGTCAAGTGCAACTCGCAGGGGGGCAATTGCAGCACTCCCGAACCCTGCAATGTGATGTGCAACAGTTCCGCCTCTTTCAAAAGAGGCAATGATGGGGGCAATAGCTCTCTCATCTCCCAGTTCAGCGAGTACCTCAACATAGATTTCTACCCGGAGTTGTTCGTCTTCCAGTTGCTCGATTACAGGTTCAACTGCGCGTTGATCTCCCAGCATACCCAGTGCTTGTGCTGCCTTCTCCTTTTCTATCCGGTCGGCGGCTGCTCGCATGTAGTCAATCAAGGGTTGGGTGGCGCGTGTGTCCCCGGTTTTTCCGAGCGCCCATATTATTTTCGAAATGTTGCGGTAGTTATAAGGGCCACGAAGGCATTCCAACAATGCTGGTACTGCCCGACGATCAGCGAGTAATCCGATAGCATGTAGTACCAGGTGCCGAGTGCGGTCATCCTCGCTATTGAGCAGGGGAATCAAATCTGGAATAACATCCTGTTCAAGCACTGTTATCTGGTTCGCTATACGATAATACCCACTATAATCACCGGCTGGCAGACGCCGGGCTTCTGCTATGAGTTGTTCTACGGATGCCATCAAATACCTCGATATAGCCTGTCTATCAGTTGGTTACTCATTATAGGACAATGCGGTAGTGATATACAGTTTGTTGCATATTGTGCAACGAATATTCATAACTCAAAACTCAAGATCAGAATATTTGACAACTGTGCAATCAAACTCTACTATTGTGGGCGATCTGGCACTTATTTTAGAAAGTTATTGTTTATGACAACTACTATAGGAATTGGCGTGATTGGTATGGGCTGGATGGGGCAGGTTCACACCCGTGCCTATGTGCAGGCTCCGCTGCGCTTTCCAGAATTGACCGTGAAACCACGCCTCGTCATCTGCTCTGACAATGTGCAGGCGCGGGCCGACAGCGCAAAAGACCTGCTCGGCTTCGAGCAATCCACCACGGACTGGCGCGAAGTCGTTAACCACCCGGACGTAGACATTATCAGCATCACCACCCCGAACGTGTTACATCTCGAAATTGCCACGGCTGCCGCTGAAGCGGGTAAGCACATCATGTGCGAAAAGCCCGTGGGCCGCTATCCATCGGAAACCGCGCAGATTGCCGCCGCTGCCGAAGCCGCCGGGATTCTGACGTTCGTCGGGTTTAACTACCGCTGGGTACCGCTGGTGCAGCACGCCCGCAAACTGGTTCAGGATGGCAAACTCGGCGACCTGACACACTTCCGGGGGCGGTTCTTCGCTATGTATGGCAGCAACCCCTACGGCCTTATGTCGTGGCGCTTTGATAAAAACGTGGCCGGTCACGGCGCGTTGGGTGACATCATGGCACATACGGTGGATATGGCGCTGTTTATGGCCGGGCCGATTAAACGGGTGAGCAGCGCCGCGCACACCTTCATTAAAGAGCGTCCGCTGCCTATCCCCGGCAAGGGCACACACTACAGCGTCGGCCAGCCCGGTGATCCGACTGGAGCAGTGACGAATGAAGACTATGTGGGCGCACTCGTGGAGTTCGAAAACGGTGCGCGTGGCTCGCTGGAAGTGTCGCGGACGATTTTTGGCCCCAAAAACGAGTTCGCGTTTGAGCTACACGGCACAAAGGGCGCGGTAGCCTGGGACTTTGAGCGCATGAACGAACTGAAGCTGTACATGCCCGGAGAAGACCGCGTTCACGATGGGTTTACGCGGCTGGTCGGCGGGGATCAATACCCGTTCCACGGCAACTTTAACCCCGGCGAGGGCAGCGGCATCGGCTACGAAGACCTGAAAACCATTGAGGCGTCGCGATTTCTAATGGCTGTTGCCGCCGGAGCGCAGCGTGCCCCCGGTTTTGCAGAAATCCTGAGTGTAGCAGAAGTCCACGACGCGATGATCCGCTCATGGGACAGCGACACATGGGAAGATGTTCGCGCCATTCCGGTTGAGCAAGCCACGCCATGAGCTATGACCTGATAACCATCGGGCGCGTGTCGATGGATCTGTTTTCGCTGCAAATTGGCGCACCCTTCGTGCAGATTGAGTCGTTTGATACTGGCGTGGGCGGCAGTCCGATTAACATTGCGATTGGCAGCAGCCGCCTGGGGTTAAAAACAGCAGTGCTTACGGCTGTGGGAGCCGACCCGGTCGGCGATTTTGTGCTGAACTTCCTGCAAAACGAGAACATCGACACGAGCCTCGTCCCGCGCAAGCCGGATGCACGCACTGGCATGGCCGTACTGGGTATTGAACCGCCGGATCAGTTCCCGCTGGTGTTCTACCGCGAAAACCCGGCAGATGTGCATCTCTCGCTGGATGACGTGATGGCCGCGCCCATCGCAGAAAGCCGTGCCCTGCTGCTATCTGGAACTGCGCTCAGTCGCGGGAGTGCGCGTGATGTCACACTCTATGCCGCAGATGTCGCCAGCAACGCCGAAGCAACCGTGTTTATTGATCTGGACGTGCGCCCGGATCAGTGGGCGCATCCGCTGGCGTATGGCCTCAACGTCCGTACCATTTTCCCGATGGCCGATGTGATTATCGGCACGGAGGAGGAGTTTTACGCGGCGCTGAGTGGCACGCCGGAGCGCGTGATGGTGAAGCCACTGGCGGGTGTGGTGCCTGATGAACTGGACGCGGCGTTATCCGCGCTGGTGGAGAGGCAGCCGGGTACTGTACTCGTGGTCAAGCGCGGCGCACGCGGCGTGAGCATTTTCCATGATGGCACGGTCGAGGATATTCCCGGTTTCCCGGTGGAGATTGTGAATACCGTTGGCGCGGGGGATGCCTTTGCCAGCGGCCTGATTACTGCGCGGTTGCAGGGCGATGACTGGTACGCGGCGGGGCGGTTCGCCAATGCGTGCGGGGCGCTGGT
>JBCCQC010000698.1:0-3015 GCA_039024535.1 Chloroflexota bacterium | reverse complement strand
AATTAAGAAACTCATTGCTGCCGGAGGCATGGGCGAAATTTATCGTGCCACCCATGTTACCGAAGGGGTGGATGTTGCGATCAAAGTTCCAGCCACAACACTCAGAACTGACGAGGTGAATCTTCGGAGATTTGCCAGGGCCGCGAATTTATGGCTGAATCTGGATCATCCCAATCTGGCTCGGGTTCGGGACTTCGATACGAATGCAGATGTTCCCTACATCGCCCTTGAGCCACTCCCTGCAAGTAGACTCACAGACACACAATTTCCAACCCCGGCCAATCTTATCATTCCTATCCTGCGCCCGATTGCCAGTGCACTGGACTATATGCACACACAGGGTATTATTCATAGAAATATCAAAGGCTTTTCAATAGAATTTGATGAGGTGGGTACACCCTTCCTCGGCGGCATCGATTTTCTTGCAAAAGACCTCAACGCAGAAATAGAAATCACACAGACGGGACATATTCTGGGCACGCCGAACTACATGCCTCCAGAGCAGTGGCGGTCAGAGGAGGTCGGGCCAGCAACAGATCAGTACGCACTCGGGATTATGGCTTATGAACTGCTGACCGGGAAGGCACCTTTTGAGGCTCCAAATTCCTACGGTGTGATGGGCAAGCACTTGAACGATGATCCGCCACTTGAGCCACTTCCGCCCCCGCTGCGTCCCGTTATTCAGAAGGTGCTGGCCAAAGCTCCAGAAGATCGCTACCCCACCGTCACGGCCTTTGTGGATGCACTGGAACAGGCCATTGAATCTATCGAAGCGCCGTCACCCGGCAGGCCGATGGCAAAACTGACGTGGACAAACCCGAAGACGAACGAAACCGAAGAATACATCCTCTACGAGGGAGCCACCGCCACCATTGGCCGCCTCGCCGCCAATGACATCTGCATCCCGGAACAACACGTATCCCGTGACCATGCGGTTATCTCGTGGGATGGGCAGTGGAACGGGTTCGTCATAAAGGATATGAGTACTGCCAACGGCACATATGTCAACGATCGGGAAATCAGGGAACCAACCCTATTGGTACATAACGATGAGATACGACTATATGTGCCCACACTACACTTCTCCAATCTTCTGAGTGAACATATCGCATCCGTTACCGGGTCAATTGACGGGCGGCCTATTACAGCAGTTGAGCGCGGCACACTCATTACAGCGGTCGCCAATACCAGCAAAGGCAAGCTCATCATCACTACCGGCCCCCAGGAGGGCAATACCATCCCGCTGCTGCTGGAAACGCTGATGGTGGGACGCGCAACATCAACGGCAGACTGGGAAATTGCCCTCCAGGACCCATCTGTCAGCCGACCACACGCCCGGCTTGACCTGATTGATTGGCAGTGGCATGTGACAGACCTGGGCAGCGCCAACGGCACCCTTGTCAACAATAAACCGATTTCGGATAAGCCACACCCGCTGAAAGATGGGGATATTGTTGCATTCGGAGCGACAATGGCGCTTTTCAGGACAAGTGGTGCTGTGGAACCACAGGTCATCGCTCAACCTGCAGAACTGATGATTACCAGCGGTGGCAGGGAGGGCACCGTCATTTCACTGGAGCCAGCACCGGGAACGGTCATGCGCATTGGCCCCGAACAACGCCGGGGGCTGTTCGGGCGGCGTGAGGAGTGGGAAATCAGCCTGCCCGACCGCACACTCAGTAGACCCCATGCTGAGCTGTCCTATGCAGGCGAGTGGTATATCAAAAACCTCGATCCAGCTTCAGAAACGTATGTGAATAACTCTCGCATGGAATCTGCTATGCCTATTCTACTTGAAGACGGTGTCATGATTCAGTGTGGGGCTACATCGATGCTGTTCCGCACTGCCGAAAGTGAAGGTAATAATGCTATCTCTGTTATCATACCTGATCAGCAACCTGTAAAAGACACCGTGCTGGCACCGGGCGATAGCTTTGCGCAATACCAGATCATCCAGCACATAGGTGCAGGGGGCACCGGCTCGGTTTATCTGGCGCGGCGGCAAACCGACGAATCTGAACTGGTGGCGCTCAAGGTGTTCCGCAGTTCTCTAAACGGTGACTTCATCGACTGGGAAATCGATACGATGCGCCGATTGGAGCACATAGACGGCGTGATGGAGGTTCTGGATGATGGGGCACATGATGGCCGCCGCTTCTACGCCATGCCATATTACAACGGCGGTACGCTTCTGGATTTACTGGATACCGCCCCGGATAAGCGTCTGACTGTCGAAGAAGCAGCAGATATTCTGGAAGGTCTGTGCGCGATACTCGAGGATGTACATAATGCCGGGGCTGTCCACAATGACATCAAGCCCGGCAACGTTATGCTGGCCAATCAGCGCCAGCCCATTCTGGCAGACTTTATCACGGCAGATAATATCAATGTATCACAGTCGCCGCTACATAATACCAATCTCACAAACAGCATCCTTGGCGGAACACCGGCATACATGTCACCGGAGGCATGGCAGAACGATGTCCATAATGAACCGGCTCGTGATCAGTTCGCCGTGGGCGTAATGACATTCCAGATGCTCATGGGCGAAATGCCATTTGCCACAACCGGCATGGCCATCGTGTATGAAATCGTCAACAACGATTATCGAGTTCAGGAACGCATGGTGGAGGCCGGATTACCTGCAGAAGTCGGCGCAGTCGTTGCGACATCCATGGAAAAAGACCCGGCAGATCGCTACCCATCTGTGAGTGCGTTTTATGAGGCATTTGCGGCGGCCATCCCGGACAAAGAACCCGCACCAGACCCCACTACACGCCCCGGGCTGGAAGTGTTCATCGCTTACCACCGCAGCGACGAAGCCTTCGCACGGCAGATCACAGAACGGCTGGAGGATGCCGGATACCGCCCGTGGATTGATATGAACAACCTGCGAGGTGGAGGAGATCGGGCAGCGCAGATCGATGATGCAATGCGATCCGCTGATGCTATGCTGCTGGTCATGTCGCCGGATGCAGTGGAATCTCCGGTAGTCCAGAATGAGTGGGGCTACTT